>NZ_CBDRFA010000023.1:0-100981 GCF_965343085.1 Nocardiopsis synnemataformans
GGCGTCCACCCGGGTCTTCTGGGCGGTCCAGGCGCGGGCCTGCTCGCTGATCGTGCAGCCCAGGCCGGGCCGGTCCGGAACGAGCATGCGCCCGCCCGCGGTCTCCAGCCGCTCCTCGAACAGGGGCTGGAGCCAGTCGAAGTGCTCCACCCAGGGATCGAGCTCGTAGGCCGCGGCCAGGTGCAGGTGGATCTCCATGGCGAAGTGCGGCGCCATCCGCACCCCGGCCCTGCGTCCCTGGGCCATGACGTCCAGGAACGGGGTGATGCCCCCGACCCGGGGCGCGTCCGGCTGCATGAATCCCACGGCACCGGCCTGGATCAGCGCCTCGTGCTCGGCGGGACTGGTCAGCATCTCGCCGGTGGCGATGGGCGTGGCCAGCTCACGGGCCAGGTCCGCGTGGCCCCGGACGTCGTAGGCGTCCAGCGGCTCCTCGATCCAGACCAGGTCGAACCGGTCCAGGAGGCGTCCCATGCGCGCGGCCGAGCCCCGGTTCCACTGCTGGTTGGCGTCGACCATGAGCGGGAAGTCGCCCAGTTCCTCGCGCACGGCCTCCACACGGGTCAGGTCGACCCGATGGTCGGGGTGGCCGACCTTGATCTTGATGCCGCCGATGCCCGCGGCGCGGGCGGCACGGGTGTTGTCCAACACCTCCTCCAGCGGCGCGGACAGGAACCCGCCGGAGGTGTTGTAGCAGTCGACCGCGTCGCGGTGCGCGCCCAGGAGCTTGGCCAGCGGCAGTCCGGCCCGCTTGGCCTTGAGGTCCCACAGGGCGATGTCCATCGCGGCGATGGCCTGGGTGGCCAGCCCGCTGCGCCCCACCGAGGCCCCCGCCCACACCAGGCGGGTCCACAGGCGCTGGATGTCGCTGGGGTCCTCGCCGATCAGCTCGGGGGCCACCTCGCGCGCGTGGGCGTACTGGCCGGGTCCACCGGCGCGCTTGGAGTAGGTGAAGCCGACTCCTTCGAGCCCCTGCTCGGTGGTGATCTCGGCGAAGAGCATCGACACCGAGGTCAGCGGCTTCTGGCGCCCGGTGAGCACCTTGGCGTCGCTGATGGGGGTGGACAGGGGCAGGTCGACGCGGGACAGCGTCACCGAGGCGATGGCGTCGGCGGCGGTGCTCCGTGCGGCGCTGGGGCGGGCGCCGCCCCGCGGCTCGGCGGGTGTGTTCATGTGGTCTCCGGGGTGGGTGTGACGGAGGGAGATTCAGCGCACCATCGCGGGGCGCTTGGGGTCGAAGGTCCAGTCGGGGACCAGGTGGCGCATGGCCGCCGCGTCGTCGCGGGCGCCCAGGCCGTGCTCCAGGTACAGCTCGTGCGCGGCGGCCAGGGCGTCGCGGTCCAGCTCCACACCCAGGCCGGGGGCGGTCGGCACGGTGACGGCGCCGTCCTCGATCCGGAAGGGCCTGCGGGTCAGGGCCTGGCCGTCCTGCCAGATCCAGTGGGTGTCCAGGGCGGTGATGTCGCCGGGGGCGGCGGCTCCCACGTGGGTGAACATCGCCAGGGAGATGTCGAAGTGGTTGTTGGAGTGCGAGCCCCAGGTCAGGCCGAAGTCGTCGCACAGCTGGGCCACGCGCACCGAGCCGCGCATGGTCCAAAAGTGCGGGTCGGCCAGCGGGATGTCCACCGCGTTGACGCGGACGCTGTGCGCCATCTGGCGCCAGTCGGTGGCGATCATGTTGGTGGCGGTGCGCAGACCGGTGGCCCGCCGGAACTCCGCCATGACCTCGCGTGCGGAGTAGCCGCCCTCGGCACCGCAGGGGTCCTCGGCGTAGGCCAGGACGCCGTGCAGGTCGGAGCAGAGCGCGGTCGCCTCGGCCAGCGACCAGGCGCCGTTGGGGTCGATGGTGACGCGGGCGTCGGGGAAGCGCGCGGCCAGGGCGCGGACGGCGGCGGCCTCCTCCTCGCCCGACAGCACCCCGCCCTTGAGCTTGAAGTCGCGGAAGCCGTAGCGGCTCTGGGCCGCCTCGGCCAGGGCGACGACGGCCTCGGGGGTGAGCGCGGGCTCGCTGCGCAGACGCTCCCAGTCGTCGGCGGGCTCCTTGGCCACCGGGTAGGGCAGCGGTGTGCGGTCGCGGTCGCCGACGTAGAACAGGTAGCCCAGCATGGGCACCCGCTCGCGTCGACGGCCCTCGCCGAGCAGGTCGCAGACGGGCACGCCCAGGTGCTGGCCCAGCAGGTCGAGCAGGGCCGACTCCAGGGCGGTGACCGCGTGCACGGTGGTGCGCAGGTCGAAGGTCTGCTCGCCCCGCCCGCCCCGGTCGCGGTCGGCGAAGGCGTCCTGGACGCGGCGCAGGAGGGGGTTGAGCTGGGCGACGGGGCGTCCGACGAGCAGTTCGGCGGCGTCGGCGATGGTGGCGCGGATGGGCTCGCCGCCGGGGACCTCGCCGAGGCCGGTGCGTCCCTCGCTGTCGGTGAGGATCGCGATGTTGCGGGTGAAGAAGGGGCCGTGGGCGCCGCTGAGGTTGAGCAGCATGCTGTCGCGTCCGGCCACCGGCACCACGTCGACGGAGGCGATGGTGGGCGTGCTCATGCGTGGTCTCCTCCGGGCACGACGGTGCCCTCGACTCGTCGGTTCAGCCGCCAGGGGTTGTCCTGGCGCAGCGGGGGCGGCAGAAGGGCGTCGGGCATGTCCTGGTAGCTGACCGGCCGCAGGAACCGGTGCAGGGCCAGGCTGCCCACCGAGGTGCCCCGGGCGTCGGAGGTGGCCGGGAAGGGACCGCCGTGGACCATCGCGTGGGTCACCTCCACGCCCGTGGGCCAGCCCCCGAACAGGACGCGGCCCGCGCGGCGCTCCAGCACGGGCAGCAGGGCGCGCGCCGCCGCCAGGTCGGCGGAGTCGCCGGTGTCGGCGTGCAGGGTGGCGGTGAGCTGCCCCTCCAGCTCCTCCAGCGCGGCGGGCAGGGCGGCGGCGTCGGGATAGCGCACCACCGTGCCCGCGGCGCCGAAGACCTCCTCGCTCAGACGCGGGTCGGCCGTGAGGTCGGCCAGGGACACCTCGGCCAGGGCGGGGGCCGGTGCGTTGGGGCCCTCCCCTTCACCGCCCTTGGCCCGCAGCGCGACCTCCGAACGCTTGTCCAGCGCGTCCACCCCGTCGCGGAAGGCCCGGGCGATGGGAGCGGTGAGCATCGTCTGCCCCGTGGCGTCGGCCACCAGCCGCGCGGCGGCCGCCACGAACCGGTCCCCGTCCGGGGTGGAGGGGACGAACACCAGCCCGGGGTTGGTGCAGAACTGCCCCGCCCCCAGGGTGAGCGAGGCGACATAGGCCCCGGCCAGCTCCTGCGCGCCCTGCCCGGCGAGCGCGCCGGGCAGCACGAACACGGGGTTGACCGAGGACATCTCGGCGAAGACCGGGATCGGTTCGGGGCGCTCGGCCGCGATCCGCATCAGGGCCAGTCCGCCGCTCCGCGACCCGGTGAAGGCCACGGCCTTCACGCGCGGGTCGGCGACCAGCTCCTGTCCGATGCCGTTGCCCTCCCCGAACAGCAGGGAGAACACGCCCCCGGGCAGGCCGCTCTCGCGCACCGCGTCGGCCACGGCGCGCCCCACGAGCGCGGCGGTCCCGGGGTGGGCGTTGTGGCCCTTGACGATCACCGGGCATCCGGCGGCCAGGGCCGAGGCCGTGTCGCCTCCGGCGGTGGAGAAGGCCAGGGGGAAGTTGCTCGCGCCGAAGACCACCACGGGCCCGACGGGGATGTGCGCCAGGCGCAGGTCGGGGCGGGGCTGGGGGGTGCGGTCGGGCAGCGCCGGGTCGATGCGGACACCGAGGGCGTCGCCCTGGGCGACGACGTCGGCGAACATGCGCAGCTGGCCGGTGGTGCGGGCCCGCTCCCCCGTCAGGCGCTGGCGCGGCAGGCCGCTCTCGCGCACCGCCCTGTCCACGAGCGCGTCGCCCAGGGCCTCGATGTTGTCGGCGACGCGGCGCAGGAAGGCGGCGCGCTCGGCGGGCGACTGGGCGCGGAAGGCGTCCAGGGCCTCCTCGGCGGCGCGGGTGGCGTCCTGGATCTGGCGGGAGTCCACCAGGCCCACGGGCGCACCGAACTCCTCCCCGGTGGCGGGGTCGGTCGCGCGCAGGGTCCCGGCCGCGCCCTCGACGGGCGAGCAGGCCACCAGCGGCCCGAGGACGTCCGTGTCCGTGCCCGTCTCTGTGTCTGTGCCCGTGTCCGTCGGGTCCGGAGTGTGCTCGGCCATTCAGGCGACCTTTCCGACCAGGGCGGACAGCTCGTCGCGCTCGGTCTGGGTGAGTGCGGTCAGGGGCGGCCGGACGGGTCCGCCGTGGCGCCCCACGGCGTCGAGCCCGGCCTTGACGATGGAGACCGCGTAGCCGCGCATGCGGTCGCGGATGTCCAGGTAGGGGATGACGAAGTCGTTGAGCTTGCGGTACACCGACGCGCGGTCGCGGGCCTGCACGTCCGCGAAGAAGCCCAGGGCGAACTCGGGCGCGAAGTTGTACATCGCCGAGGAGTAGGTGCTCACCCCCAGTTCCAGCAGGGGCAGGGCGAAGGTCTCGGCGGTGGGCAGGCCGCCGATGTAGACCAGCCGCTCACCGACCCTGGCGTAGACGCGGGTCATCGCCTCGATGTCGCCGACGCCGTCCTTGAAGCCGATGAGGTTGGGGTTGCGCTCGGCCAGCTCGGCCACGGAGCGGTCGTCGAGCACGGCGTTGGCCCGGCTGTAGACGACCACCCCCAGGTCGGTGGCCCGGCAGACCGCGCTGACGTGCTCGACCAGGCCGGGCTGCCCGGCCTCGGTGAGGTAGGGCGGCATGAGCAGGACGCCGTCCGCGCCCGCCTCCTGGGCGGCGCGGGCCTGGAGGGCGGCCGCCGCGGTGCCGCCGGTGGCCGGGGCGAGCACCGGGACCCGGCCCCCGACCTCGTCGACCGCCGCGCGCACCACGCGGTCGATCTCGGCCGGTGTGAGGGAGAAGCCCTCACCGGTGCCCCCGGCGGCGAACAGCCCGGCCACGTCGTGGCTGGCCTGCCAGGCCAGGTGCTCCCGGTAGCGCCCCTCGTCGAAGGCCAGGTCGCCGTCGAAGTGGGTCACGGGGAAGGACAGGAGCCCGGACCTGAGCCTTCCGGCCAGGTCGTCTGGGTGCATCGCGTTCACGTGTCGTCCTCGGTTCTGCGGCTCGGACCCCGGGGGTGGTGGGCCCGCACGGTGTTGCCGCTACCGTACGGAGCGTCGTTCGATGCTGTCCAAGATTCCTTGGGCATCAACTGATACCCATCGGGTATCAGGAGCTCCCGCCGCCGGCGGCGGGCCAAGCCTGGAGCACCCGCGACACGACGGGGTTGGGCGATTCGTGGAGCCAGATGAGGTGGAGTTCGACGGGGTTCTCGGGTAGCCCCTCCAGCTCGCGGTAGACCACCCCCGCCACGCCCAGGCCGGTCGCCGAGGCGGGCACGAAGGCGATCCCGCGCCCGGCGGCGACGAGCCAGACCATGGTCATGACCTGGCTGACCGTGTGCACCACGTTCTGGTGGGCGATGGGCAGCAGCCCGACCACGAGGTCGTAGAAGTAGCGGGCCTTGGTCGGGGAGTGCATGATCAGCGGCACGTCGACCAGGTCGTCGGCGGACAGGGGGCCCTCGCGGCGCGCCAGCGGGTGCTGTTCGGGCACCGCGACCAGCAGCCGCTCGCGGAACTGGACCCGCGACCCGAACAGGTCGGTGTCCAGGGGCGGCCGGGCCAGGCCCATGTCGATCTCGCCCGACAGCAGGGCCGCGGCCTGCTCCTTGGTGACCATCTCGAACAGGTCGATGGTGATCTCCGGCAGCTGCCTCTCCAGGGAGTTGACCATCTCCCCCAGCAGGCCGTAGGAGGAGACCGCGGTGAAGCCGATCCGCAGCGTGCCCCGCGACCCCTCGGAGATGCGCCGCGCCAGGTCGGGGGCGCTCTCAGCCAGGGAGAGCAGGCGCCGGGCCTCGATCAGGAAGGCCTCCCCCGCCGCGGTCAGGACCACGTGGCGCCGGTCGCGCTCCAGCAGGCGGACGCCGACGGCGCGTTCGAGCTTCTGGATCTGGCGACTGAGCGGGGGCTGGGTCATGGACAGCCGCTCCGCGGCCCGTCCGAAGTGGAGTTCCTCGGCGACGGCGACGAAACCGCGCAACTGGTCGAAGGAGAACATGATGCCCGGAAGGTATCAGCTTATGCCGCATTCGACTTGGACATGCATGATCGCGTGTTCCTATGCTGCCACTCACCGAAGTACGTGACCGCGTTCACACAGAATCCTCCGACGTGTGCGGACGACGGCCACAAGAAAGGCGAGGAACCATGACCCACATGCCGCACAGGAGTCGCGCCCGCCGGGGCACGACCTCGGTCCTCGCAGCGGGGCTCACCGTGTCGTTGGCGGCCTGCGGCGGAAACCTGTCCGGCGGGGGCTCCGCCGAGGGCGAGTTCCCCCAGGGGCCGATCACCGTGACGGTCGGGCAGGACCCGGGCGGCAGCACCGACCTCATCGCCCGCGCGCTGGCCGACGGCGCCCAGGAAGGACTCGGCGTCGCGCTCCCCGTGGTCAACACCCCCGGCGCCAACGGCGCCCTGGCCGCCAACGAACTCGCCTCCCAGGAGCCCGACGGCCAGAACCTGCTCGTCATCAACGCCTCCCTGACCGCGATCACCCCCCTGGCCGTCTCCGAGGAGGAGGTGGTCGACATCGCCGACTACGAGGTGGTCACCGGCGTCTCGCGCGACGACTACGTGCTCGTCACCGCGGCCTCCTCCGACTACGACACCCTCCAGGACCTCGTCGACTCCGGTGACGAGGTCGACTACGGCACCACCGGGGTGGGGACCGGCAGCCAGCTGTCCCAGGCGCTGCTGTTCGAGCAGGCCGGGATCTCGGGCACCCCCGTCCCCTTCGACGGAGGCTCCCCCACCCTGACCGCCGTCCTGGGCGAGCAGGTGGACGTGGCCTCGGTCCAGCTCGGCGAGGCCATCGCGCAGATCCAGGCCGGTGAGATCACCCCCCTGGCCACGTTCGCCGAGGAGCGCAACCAGTACCTGTCCGACGTCCCCAGCGCGGTCGAGGCCGGGTACGACGTGCGGGTCTCGCAGTACCGGGCCGTGGTCGCCCCCCAGGGCACGTCCGAGGAGGTCGTGGAACGGCTGCGCACGGCGTTCACCGAGGTCTTCGCCAGCGACGCCTACCAGGAGTTCAACGAGAACAACCTGCTCACCCCGCACGAGCTGGAGCCCGCCGAGCTGACCGAGGAGTGGTCCTCCTTCGCGCAGGAGTACGCCGACATGGTGGAGGAGTACGGCATCGACATGGGCGAGGGCCAGTGAGCGAGCCGCGCACCCGGGGCGCGGGAGCGCCTGTGTCCGCCGCCGGGGAGCCCGCGGTGAGGGAGCCCACCATGCGGGAGACCGGATCGGAGGGAATCGACGCTCAGGAGACCGCGGCGGAGGGAACCGACGCTCAGGAGACCGCGGCTCAGAAGGCCACCACTCCCGCAGGCACCGATCCCGGAACACAGCAAGCCGAGTCGGAGCAGGGTGAGCCGGAGCAGGGCGCACCGGAGGAGGGCGCACCGGAGGAGGGCGCACCGGAGGACGACGAGCCCCCGAAGCCCCTGGGCCCCTGGGCCAACAGCGCGGTGGCCCTGACCGTCATCGCCCTGGGCGTGGCCGGGGCCGCCGGATCCTGGGCGCTCGGTCCGGGGACCCCCGCCGACCCCGGCTCGGGCACCTGGCCCCTGCTCGTCAGCGTGGCGATCGCCGCGCTGGGGGTGGTCCTGCTGGGGCTGGCCCGCCGGACCGCCGACACCGAGGTCTTCTCCGCCTCCTCCTGGAAGGTCCTGGCCGGGATCGCCACCATGGTCGGCTTCGTCGCCGTGGTCGGCGTGATCGGCTTCGAGATCCCCTCCGCGCTCCTGGCCTTCGTGTGGCTGCGCTTCCTCGGGGGCGAGTCGTGGCGCCTGTCCGCCATCGCCTCGGTCCTCATCGTGGTCGCCTTCTACACGGTCTTCGTCGGCCTGCTGGCCGTGCCGATCCCCCACCTCTTCTAGGACATCATGTTGGATTCCCTGACACCCATGATCAACGGGTTCGGTGTCGTCCTCGAACCGGTCAACCTGCTCTACTGCCTGATCGGCGTCGTGGTCGGCATGCTGGTCGGGGTCCTGCCCGGGCTGGGCCCCGCGGCCACGATCGCGATCCTGCTGCCCCTGACCTTCGGCCTCGAACCGGTGACCGCGATCATCATGCTCGCGGGCATCTTCTACGGCGCCCAGTACGGGGGGACGATCACCTCGGTCCTGCTGCGCCTGCCCGGCGAGGCGTCCTCGGTGGTGACGGTCTTCGACGGCCACATGCTGGCCCGCCAGGGCCGGGCCGGGACGGCGCTGGGCATCGCTGCCGTGGGCTCGTTCGTGGGCGGGACGGTGTCGATCGTGGCCCTGTCCCTGGTCGCGCCCCTGGTGGCGAGCTTCGCCCTGGACTTCGGGCCGCCCGAGTACACCGCGCTGGCGCTGCTGGGCATCCTGTTGGTGTCCACGGTCGGCAACGGGAGCCGGATCAAGGCGATCATCGCCGCCTGCGTGGGCCTGCTGCTGGCCACGATCGGGCTGGACACCTTCACCGGCGCCGAACGCTTCACCTTCGACTCCCTGGCGCTGTCCGACGGGATCGACTTCGTGCCGATCGCGATGGGCCTGTTCGGCATCGGGGAGATCCTGCACAGCCTGGAGGAGCGGCACAAGGCACCGGCCAAGCCCCTCAAGGTCGCCAACACCTGGCCCTCGCGCAAGGATCTGCGCCAGTCGTCGGGGGCGATCGGGCGGGGTTCGCTCATCGGCTTCGTGCTGGGCATTCTGCCCGGTGGAGGCGCGACCCTGTCCTCCCTGGCGGCCTACGCGATGGAGAAGCGGCGCTCCCGCAACCCCGAGCGCTTCGGCAAGGGGGCTGTGGAGGGCGTGGCCGCGCCGGAGACGGCCAACAACGCCGCCGCCACCTCCTCGTTCATCCCTCTGCTGACGCTGGGGATCCCGGCCAACGCGACGATGGCGATCATCTTCGGCGCGCTGCTCATCCAGGGGGTGCCGCCGGGGCCGGAACTGGTCTCCCAGGAGCCTGAGCTGTTCTGGGGCGTCATCAACTCGATGTACGTCGGCAACATCCTGCTGCTGATCATGAGCATTCCGCTGGTGGGGCTGTTCGTGCGGATCCTGCGGGTGCGCCCGACGATCCTGGCGCCCATCACGGTGCTGATCACGCTGGTGGGCGTGTACACCGTGCGCAACAGCGTCTTCGACATCGTGCTGGTGGTCGTCTTCGGGCTGCTGGGCTACCTGATGAAGAAGTTCGGCTTCGACCCGGGGCCGCTGGTGCTGGCCTTCGTTCTGGGTTCGCTGCTGGAGAGTTCGCTGCGCCGGTCGCTGCTGCTCTTCGACGGAGACCCCACGGGGTTCCTGACCCGGCCGATCTCGGGAACGCTGTTGCTGCTGTTGGCGGTGGTGATCATGGTGCCGCTGGCGCGCACCCTGTGGCGGAGACTCAGGGGCAGTGGCAGTGGCAGTGGCAGGGACGGCGGCAGCGGCAGCGGCAGCGGCAGGGATAGTGGCAGGGCCGGGGAGTCCGCCGGAAAGATGGACGTCTGACCCGTCATCGGCTCGTCCACGCAGCGCTCCGGCCCCGGGCGATCGCCCGGGGCCCTTCCCGTGTTCTCCACGTTTTCCACAGGTGGTGGTTGGGGGTGGCAGCGGGTAGCGCCGTGATGGTTTCCTGGAAATAGGGGGGATCCCACCCACGTGCGTTTCGCCATGCCCTCAATCGACCGACAGTAGGAAAAGACCAAGGAATTAAGGGGTAGGGAGGGGCCGCCATCAGGTCTCTCCCCTACGCCATTCCTGCTGGGGGTCGTTGGCGGCAACGAAAGCGCACCCGCTGCCGCGAAAGGGCGCGGGAGTGTAAGGAAACGGTCAGCGTCCGGTGGGGGTGAGGGTGCCCGACGACAAGCGGCACCAAAGGCGGGCGCGGCTGGCGGAGGGCGACCAACGCCCGGGGTTCAGGGGTGGCCGGGCTCTGCTGCGTCGGCACCAACGGCAGGTGAGCATTTCGGCCGCGCATTTACGGACACATTTTAGGCCACTCCAATTGTGATCCGCCAATGAAGGAAAAGCCCCTGGAGGGAAAGCAAGAAAGGCGGTGAATTCACGGCTGTGAATGCTGGCACAATGGTGGGTTCTGGCTTATAATAAGAGGTATGGAGATGATGCTTGCAGCGCCCGACGTGGCCCCCGGGGAATGCTCCCCGGTCGTGACCGCGCTGGCCGGTGCGCGCGAGCTCATCGACCAGACCTGGGACGCTGAGGTGCCGCCGGGGGCGGATGAGAGTGCGGCCGAGGAGGTCGCGGCGCTGTGGGCGCAGGTGGAGAGGATCCGCTATCAGGCGCTGGCGCGGATGGCGGGTTTGTATGCGCGGGGTGAGGTGGCTCGCTACAGCGGCTACTCCACCTTGGATAAGTGGATCACCCACCGGTGCAAGGTTCCCGCCGCTCAGGCCAAGGATTTGGCTCGTCTGGCCCAGCACGTGCACGAGGAGACGTTGCCGGCCACGGTTCAGGCTGTGGGCGAGGGCACGGTGGCTTTGGGGGAGGCGGTCGCGATCGCCAAGGCCACCGACAAAGCCGTCCAGACCCGGGATGAGGACCACTTTCCTGACGAGCAGGAGTACCGGCAGGGGTTTGAGTCGGCGTTGGTGGCCGCGAAGGCAGAGCGGCCCGCGTTGTCGGTCAACCAGCTCCAGTCGGTGGCCCGCCAGGTCGCTTATCGGTTGGACCCGCACCGGCTGGACCGCGACCACGAGGCCGCCCACGCCGGGCGTGGTCTGGTCGTGCATGACACGTTCCAGGGCAGCTACCAGTTGCAGGCCTGGGGCGGGGTCGGGGACGCGTTGATCGTGCGCGCGGCCATCGACACCTTCACCACCCCGCCCGGAGAGGGCGAGGACCGGTCCCGGTCTCAGCGTGAGCATGACGCGCTCATCGCGGCGCTGCGGTATGCGACCACCCACACCGGGTGCACCCAGGCTCCGGCTCCGCTGGCGCAGATCCGCATCCTGGTGCCGGTGCACACCTACCTGGACGCTCGCGGCCAGGAGAGGCCCGCTCTGGACGAGCACGGCCGGGTGATCCCGGCCGGGGTGGTGCACGAACTCTCCGCAGATGCGGAGGTGGTGCGGATGCTCACCGCACCGCCCACGGGGCGGGTGCTGGATGTGGCCCCCAGCCGCCGGTTGGCCTCAGCCCGCCAACGCGCGGCCGCTTTTCACGGGCACACCACGTGCGCGCACCCGGGCGGGTGCGAGGTGCCGGTGGCCTGGTGCCAGGCCGACCACGTCACCTCCTTCTCGCGGGGCGGGCGCACCGAGGTGGCGAACCTGCAACCGTTGTGCGGCCCGCACAACCGGGCCAAGTACCAACGCGAACTCCGCGCACACCAACAACACCACCGGGCACGCAACGGCCACCAAACCCACCCGCTCCGCCAAGGCAGCCCAGGGCGAGGACACCCACCCGAGGGGGAGCCGGATCCACCGCCCCGGGAGTGACACCCCGGTCATACCGGGCCCTGGCATGCCCGTGCCCGGCAAGCAGCCCGGGCCCCGCGCCCACCGTCGTGGCTGCCACCGTCGCCCGCCCCCACCACGGGGGACGGCACCGCTGCCCAAGGCCCGCCAGTCTCGCTGCCTTTGGTGCCAACGCAGCAGAGGCCCACCGCCCCCGAACCCCCACCGTTGACCGCCCTCCCGCACCACTACGCGGCAGCTGACGCCGCTACCTCCGGCCACCACCCACAGCCAAAGCGTTGAACGGGGACCCCAAACCCACCGCCGCCTTTGGTGCCAACGCTGCCTCGGTCATCCCCCACGGCAAGGACGTTGAACAGGGACCCCAGACATCCGCTGCCTTTGGTGCCACCGCAGCAAAGACCGGCCATCTCCCGACCCCGGGCGTTGGTCGCGACTCGAACCACCTCGCGGCAGCTGCCGACGCAGGAGCGAGCAACCACGCGCGAACAGCAAGCGCTGACCGCCCTCCCGGAGCCGGACCCACTCAGGGGAGCGAGCGCGGCGGGAGCCCCCACCCCGTGGAGGTCTCCCGCCGCACCTTCGCGGGCCCCGGCTCTCTTCCCCGACCGGGGCACGTCACGTCACGTCACCTCACGCGCCGTTTCGTTCCATCACGTCACGTCACGCATCATTTCGCCCCGTCACGTCACCTTGTTCCTCGTCTGGTCCCAGTTCGTTCCGTCCCAGCTCGGCCCGTCACAGTTCGTTCCGTCCCAGCTCGGCCCGTCACAGCGAGGCGCGCACCCTCTCCACGATCCTGGACACGGACACGCCGTAGCGGTCGTAGAGGGTGGGCAGCGCCCCCGCGTCCAGGAACTCGTCCGGCAGCCCGATGTGCTCCACCCGCCGGGCCACCCCGCGCTGGACCAGCACCGAGGCCACCGACTCGAACAGTCCGCCCACGACCGAGTGGTTCTCCAGCACGAACACCTTGCGGTCCCGCCCCACCTGCTCCAGGACCGCCTCCACGTCCAGCGGCTTGATGGTGGGCACGTGCAGGACCGCGACGCCGATCCGGTCGGCCTCCAGCTCCGCGGCGGCGCGCAGCGCGCGCTCGGTCATCATCCCCGAGGAGACGAACAGGACGTCGTCGCCGCCGCGCAGGAGCGCGGCCTTGCCCAGCCGGAACTCGTAGTCGTACTCGTCCAGCACCGTGGGCACCGCGCCGCGCAGGATACGGGTGTAGGTCGGCCCCTCGTGCGCGATCAACTGGGGAACCGCCTGCTCGATGTCCACCGAGTCGCACGGGTCCACGATCACCATCCCGGGGATGCCCCTCAGCAGGGCGACGTCCTCGGTCGCCTGGTGGCTGGGTCCGTAGCCGGTGGTCAGGCCGGGCAGCGCCGCGACGACGTTGACGTTGAGCCCCGGCTCGGCGATGTCCAGGCACAGGAAGTCGTAGGCGCGGCGGGTGGCGAAGACCGAGTAGGTGGAGGCGAAGGGCACGAAGCCCTCCATCGCCAGCCCGGCGGCGGCGCCCATCATCACCTGCTCGGCCATGCCCATCTGGTGGAAGCGGTCGGGCATGGCGTCGCGGAAGACGTGCATGTCGGTGTACTTGGCCAGGTCCGCCGACAGTCCCACGACGCGCTCGTCCTCGCGCGCGGCGCGCACCAGTGCGTGCCCCAGGGGCGCCTGGACGGTGCGCGCGCCCTCCTCCGCGATCGAGGCGATCATGGCGTCCGACGTCAGCCTTTTGCCACTGCCACTACTGCTGGTGTTGGTGCTGTTGGTGCTGTTGGTGCTGTTGGTGCTGTTGGCGCTGGTGGTGGTGGTGGTGGTGGTGGTGCTCATGCCGTGTACCCCTCGTATCCCTGGCGCAGCTGCTCGCGCGCGGTCTGCCACTCGTCCTCGGCCACCCGCATGAAGTGCAGCTTCTCCCTGCTCTCCAACATCGGCACCCCCGCGCCGATCCTGGTGTCGCACACCAGCGCGGTGGGCGAGCCGCGGTGCGCCCGCAGCTCGTCCAGGGCCGCGGCGACGGCGGCCACGTCGTTGCCGTCCACCCGCAGGGTGTGCCATCCGCTGACGCGCAGCTTCTCGTCGGCGGGCTCGGTGCCCATGACCTCCTGGGCGGGCCCGTCGGCCACCTGGCGGTTCATGTCCACGATCGCGGTGACGTTGTCCAGGCGGTGGTGGGCGGCGGCCTGCACCGCCTCCCACGTGGAGCCCTCGCTGAGCTCGCCGTCGGAGAGCAGGTCGTACACGCGGGCGGGGTTGCCCTTGCGGCGCAGTCCCAGCCCGACGCCCACCGCGATCCCCAGCCCGTGGCCCAGGGAGCCGCCGGAGATCTCCATCCCCGGGGTGTAGGTCGCCATGCCCGACATCGGCAGGCGCGAGTCGTCGGTGGCGTAGGTGGTCAGCTCCTCCTCGGGGATGATCCCCGCCTCGGCCAGGGCGGCGTACAGGGCGATGGCGTAGTGTCCGATGCTGAGCAGGCAGCGGTCGCGCCCCTCCCAGTCCGGCTCGTCGGGCCGCAGCCGCAGGTGGTCGGCGTACAGGGCGGCGAGCACGTCGGCGAACCCGAGGGCCTGGCCGATGTAGCCCTGCCCCTGGACCTGGGCCTGGGTGAGGGCGTTGAGCCGGATGCGGTAGGCGGCGGCGCGCAGCCGCTCCAGCCTGGCGGTGTCGACGCCGCCTCCGGGTCGGGTGGCGGTCTGGTTCATGCGGACCTTCCTCGGTGTGTGAAGGGTGTGGTTCGGGGGGCGGCGCGTCCCGTTCCGGGACGCGGGGCTCAGACCAGGGCCCACGTCAGGCCGACGAGGACGAACCCGCTCGTGCCCAAGGCCGTGACGAGCACGCTCCAGGTGCGCAGCGCGTCGCGCACCGACAGGCCCAGGTAGCGCGAGACGATCCAGAAGCCCGAGTCGTTGACGTGGGACAGGCAGATGGCGCCGCAGCCGATGGCGAGGTTGATCAGGGCGACCTCCAGGCCGCTGTACCCGCCCGAGGAGATGGCCTCGGCCAGGAGCCCGGAGGTGGTCAGCGCCGAGACGGTGGCCGAGCCCTGGGCCGCCCGCAGCAGTGCGGCCAGGCAGAAGGCCAGGAGCAACAGGGGCAGTCCCAGGCCGAGCATGCTCCCGGAGAGCACCTCGCCGATGCCGCTGGCGGTGAGCACCCCGGCGAACGCGCCGCCCGCGCCGGTCACGAACACGACCACCGCCGCCGGGGCGAGCGCGGCGTCCATGACCGAACCGACCGCGCGCATCGACCAGCCGCGGCGCACGCCCAGCAGGTACAGGGCCAGCAGGCAGCCGGTGAGCAGCGCGAAGGGCGGGGCCCCGACCATGCTCAGGAGGCGCAGGGACGCGGACCCCTCCTCCAGGAACAGTGCGGCGACGGTCTGGAGACCGATCATGAGGATGGGGACGGCGATGACCGTGATCACCGCGGCGGCGCTGGGCGGGCGCTGCGGCTCCACCCGGGGGCGGGCGGAGACCTTGGTCGCGCCGGAGGGTCCGGTGCCGTTCGCGTCGTCGGAGGGTCCCGCGTCGTTCGCGCCGCCGGTTCCGGGCTCACCGGTGTCGTGCTCGTACAGTTCCGCGGTGGAGGACAGCATGGCGTACGCGCGCCGGTTGAGCAGCTTCGCCGTGTAGTGGGCGACCACGCCCACCGGGAGGATGAGCGCGGCGCCCAGGAGGGTCACCAGGCCCATGTCGGCCCCGGTGAGCACGGAACTGCCGACGATGCCGGGGTGGGGCGGCAGCACCACGTGGATGAAGAGCATCAGCCCGGCGATGGGCAGGCCGATGCGCATGGGCGAGGACAGGCGGGCCGCCCGAGAGAAGGCGTAGATGATCGGGACCAGGACGATGAAGGCGACGTCGAAGAAGATCGGCACCGCGATCACCGAGGAGGCGATCAGCAGCGCCACGCCCACCCTGGCCGGGCCGAGCAGCGCGCTGAAGCGCTCGGAGAGCGCGTCCGCTCCGCCGGAGTGCTCGACGATGGCACCGAGCATCGCGCCCAGCCCCACCAGGAGGGCCACGTTGCCCAGGGTGCCGCCCAGCCCCTCCACGATGGTGGGCACCACGTCCTCGAAGGGCATGCCCGTGGCCAGGGCGGTGCCGACGCTGACCAGCAGGAGCGCGACGAAGGCGGGGACGTTGAAGCGGATGATGAGGACGAGTAGCGCGCCGATCGCCCCCAGGGCGATCAGTGCGAGTACGAGGGCGTCCATGGCTCGGGTTCTCTCTGTCGTGGCGGCACGGGTCCCCGCGCACCTCCCCCGAAGGCGTGTTCCGGGCATGGTGAGCGGACCGTCGGCGCCGCGCGGGGACGGGGGGTGGTGAGGGGGAGGGCACGGACCCGGCGGGGCCCGGCGGGGTCAGTCCCGGTAGACCCGGATGACCTGGGAGTCGTCGTGGTCGATCAGACCGGCCTCGGCGGCCCTGGTGTAGGCGTCGCGGGCGGCCAGGAGGAGTGGGGCGGAGAACCCGGCCGCCTCGGCGGTGTCGGCGACCAGCCCGGAGTCCTTGACGAAGATGCCGATGGTGCTGGTGATCTCGTCGGGGCCGTCCGGCAGCATGCGCGGACCGCGGTCGCCGAGCATCCAGGAGCCTCCGGCGCCGCCGCCGACGGCCTCCAGCACGTCGGCGGGGTCGAGTCCGAGGCGTTCGGCCAGGGCCAGGGACTCGGCCGCGGCCGCGATGTGTACCGAGCACAGGAGCTGGTTGACGACCTTGTAGGACTGTCCGCGCCCGGCCTGGTCGCCGCAGTCGCGCACCGTGCCCATCGCCTCCAGCACGGGCCTGCACCGTTCGAGGGCCCCGGGGTCGCCGGAGGCGAACAGGGTCAGGGCCGCGCGGCGGGCCCCGGCCACCCCTCCGGTGACCGGCACGTCCAGCAGCCGCACCCCGCGCTCGCGGGCGCGGTCGGCGGCCTCGCGCACGGGGCCGGGTCCGACGGTGCTCATGACCACGAGCACCGAGTCGGCGCGCATGGCCTCCAGGGCACCGCCCGGGGCGGTGACCGCGGCGCGCAGCTGGTCGGGGGTGGCGACCATGACGATGACGACGTCGGCCTCACCGATGCCCGCGGTGTCGGGCTGGGTGCGCAAGCCCTGGACCCGGGCCTCCTCGCGGCGGTGCGGCGAGGGGTCCACGCCGACCACGGTGTGCCCGGCCGCGGCGACCTGGAGGGCCATGGGCAGGCCGATGGCGCCGACGCCGACGAACATCACGGCCGTTTTCGGGCATGGCTGTGGAACTGGTGTGGTGTCCATGTGTCTTCCTTCTCCCCCGCGGGGGGGTGTTTCGGGCCGGTCGGTGTCCGTGAACGCAGGGGCCGGAGGGGGACGCGCTCCCCGTTCGCCGCAGGTCAGGGCCCCAGGCGTCACACCGAAAGCATGTCTGTGGGTCCCTCAGCGCCCGTCGGCGGGCGCGGCGCCCTCGGTGATGCGGCGCCACAGGGTGAAGTGCTCCACCATCGCGGCCGCGGCGGCGCTGCGGTCGTGCGCCTCGACGGCGTCGACGATGGGCGTGTGGACGGTGTCCGTCCTGCGGGGCCCCGCGGCGTCGCCCTCGGCGGCGCGGGCCTCGATGTCCAGGGCCAGGGCACGCTTGTGGGCGAGGACGTCCTTGAGCGCCAGGCTCATGCCGTCGACGAAGAACTCGATCACCGGGTTGTCGGCGATCTGGAACAGCTTCTTGTGGAAGGCGTAGTCGGCCTCGTGCCCGGCCTCGGCGTCACCCGCGGCGGTGGCCCGGACCATGTCCTGGACGTGGCCGCGCAGCACGCGCACGTCCTCCTCGTCGGCCCGGTCGGCGGCCTCCTGGACCACGGCGACCTCCATCATCTCCCGGGCGCGTTCGACGCTGGCGTCGTCGATGTGGCCGAACTTGGACATGAGGCCGAACAGGAACTGGACGAAGGAGGCGTCGGGCTTGGTGAAGAACGTCCCCGCCCCCTGGGTGCGGCGCACCATGCCGAGCATCTCCAGGCTGCCGAGGTTCTCCCGGACCGTGGCCCGGCTCGTGCCCAGCCGCTCGGCCAGCTCCCGCTCCGTCATCAGGCGCGACTCGGTACCGGCGGCCTTGGCCTCCGGCGCCAGCGCCTCGACCAGGGCGTCGAAGTTCGTGTCCACCACACCTCCTGATTGGCCTGACCAATGTGAGAGAGCGTACAAGTCGCAGGTCGCGGGCGTCAATGGATTGGTAAGGCCAATATTTCCGCCGCGTGAAGGCCCGGTGTCGGCGCGACGCACAGCGCGGCGGACGGCCCCGCGCCACCTCCGCGGGACCGTCCGCCGCACCTTCGCGAGCCCGGCCCACACCTGTTGGACCCCACCGGCGTCACATCAGGTACAGGAACACCGTCAGCACCAGACCGGCGATGGCGACCACCCACGTGTAGGGCAGCGTCGAGAGCATCGACCGCTCCGGGCGCACCCCCGCGTACTGTGCGCTCCACACCGTCTGCGTGCTGGTGGGGTCCGACACCCCCAGCACCTGGCCGTAGGAGGCCATCAGTCCCAGCACCGCCGGAGCCGGGTAGATGCCGCCGGAGATGAGCACCCCGGCCACACCCGCGCCCAGACCGAAGATGTTCATCGGCCCCCGGTACAGGGCCAGCGGCACCAGCACGGCGAAGACCAGCACGAACAGCCACGGGTTGCTCGGGCTGATCGCGGTCACCACCGGGGTGAGCGCCGAGACGGCCCCGGGCAGGTTCACCGCCGCCAGCAGCATGCCGATCGCGATGAACAGCACGATGGGCGGCGCGGCCACGTCGAAGGCCTGGTAGAGCGTGCGCAGCGCGGTGGAGGACATCTCGCGCCAGGGCACGGCCGTCAGCAGCGCGAAGACCACACCGGCCAGCAGCGAGGGCACGATGGGCACGTGCAGCCCCAGCGCCAGCACGATGGGCACCAGCGGCGTGACCAGCGCGTACCAGGGCGCGTCCCCGCGCCGCCTGCGCCGCTCGGCGGCCCGCTGACGGCGGCTCGGCGGCGTTGTCCCGGCACCCCCGGAACCGGTTCCCCCGGCTCCGGCCCCGGCCGGGACCCGCACCGCCCAGGTGTGCCGGGCGCCCTTGCGGCGCATCTCGATGAGGATGTAGGCCAGTCCGCCCACCAGCGCGATCGGGAACAGGCGCAGCTGGAAGTGCTGGACGGTGGAGACCGGCACCCCGATGGCGTCGGACAGGAACTGCCAGTTGATCAGCTCCAGCGGCAGCCCGGCGGCGATGCCCACCAGCACGGTCCCGGCCGCGACGGTGGGGGTGACCCCGACCGCGATCATCGCGGGGATGCCCACCACACCGGCGAGCATGGCCGCGGGCGCCGACCCGGTGATGCTGCCGCACAGGATCGCGACGACGAAGACGCCGACGGCGACCAGCGAGGGGCGCTCACCGCCGAACTCCACGATCTTGCGCACGAGGGTGGAGGCGATCCCCGCCTCGGACATCAGCGTGCCCAGCCAACTGCCCAGGAGGATGGCGATCATGGTCGCGGCCAGGCGCGGGGCGCCCTCCTGGATGACCGTCCCGGTGACACTGCCCTCCTCCCCCATGAGCGGAGCACCCGCGATGAGCGCGATCGCGACGGAGAGCAGGACGAGGGCGAAGGCGGTGGGCAGGCGGCGCGTCAGCATCAGGCCGACGCCCACCGCCATGGCGAGGAGGATTGCGAAGGCGGTCACGGGCGTTCTCCGGGGGAGGTTCGCGGGGCGGGCCGGTCGTGGCCCGCGCCCCGGTGGGCAAGGGTGGCGGCGATGGCCGCGGTGAGCGCGATCGGGCTGCGGCGCAGCCCCGCGCGGCGGCGGGCGTAGGCGTGCGCGGCGATCTCGTCGGCACCGACCACGTGGCCGCGCAGGCACAGCGGCCCCAGACGCACCAGGACGTGGTCGAGTTCGCGCCGCAGCGCGCGGCCACGCCCGGCGTGCAGCATCCGGTGGGCGTGCTCGTGGGCCAGCGCGGTCTCGCGCAGGGCCGCGCGGGTGAGGTCGCGGCCCCACCCGGCGTCGCGGGCCACGCGGTGGGCGTGGTCGAGGGCGTCGGTGTAGACGACCACCCGGTCTCCGGAGGCGCGGTGCAGGTACTCGGCGAGCAGGACCTCGCCCGGGCGCAGCCCGCCGGTGGCCCGCTCCTCCACACGCACGGCGCTCGTGGCACCTCCCCTGGCCCCTCTGCTGCCCACCGTCCCAGCAGGCCCGGAAGGCCCAGCGGCCCCAGGGTCCCCGGCCGCTCCGGCATTCCCGGCGCGCACGGCGTCCTCATCGGCCATGCGCTCGCCGAAACGCAGCGCCGTGGCGGCCCAGGACAGCAGCAGGTCGCGGTCGCGTCCCTCGTGGGTGGCGGTCAGGGCGAGCAGGTCGGCGGCCAGTTCCCCGTCGGAGGCGGCGCCGATGCGCGCGTACTCCTGCGCGAGGTCGGCGTGGACCGCGCGCGGCGGCGTGTGCGCGCTCACCGCCGCTTCTCCATGACCGCGATGACCGTCTCGTCGGGGGCACGCCTGGCGATCTCCGCCGAGGCCAGCGCGACCAGGTGCCCCGGGTCCAGCACCCCCGACAGGTCGGCGAACTTGGGCCCCAGCAGCAGCCACACCGCCGGGGGCAGCGCCCCGCCGTCACCGTAGGCGGTGCGCTCGGCCACCAGGTCCTTGAGCCGCCCCTCGGCCTCGGCGGCCACCAGCGTGTCCACCTGGGCGTCGGCGCTGTGCAGGCGCACCACCCCTTCCGCGTCCACCACCCGAACATGGGTGCGTTCGCGGGCGAAGCGCCCCAGCGGACCCCCGGGCCTGCGCACCAGCCCGAACACCCGGTACTGGCCGTTGGCCGCGTACTCGGTCAGCCCGGCCGGTTCGGCGCCCAGACTGGCCGCCGCGGCGGCGCGCGCCTGGACCTCGGCGTCCGCGGTAGCGGTGCGGTCCTTGGTGCGCAGCTCGGTGGCGCCCGTGGCCACGGCCGCCACCAGGTTGCGCTGGGGGTCGACGGTGACGTCCACCTCGATCCCCGCCGGGTCGGCGCCCTGGCGCAGCACCGCCTGCTCGGCCTCGGCGCGCACCGCGAGCACGTCGGCGTGGGTGGCGCCGGGGATGATGCGCTCCACCGACTCGCGCACCAGCGCCAGCGCCACGCCCAGGGGGCTGATGACCTCGCTGTGCGCGGCGATGCGCGCGTCCAGCCCGGTGCGCTGGCCCAGGTAGGGGGTGACGGTGGCCGCGCCGCCGCCCCCGCCGACCAGGGCGCACACCTGCCGGTCCAGCCCGTAGTCGCCCACCATCTCGTCCACGACCGCGGCCACGCGCTCGGTGGCCTTGTGCAGCACCGCGCGGGCGGCCTCCTCCACCTCCACGCCCAGGGCCCGGGCCAGCGGGGTGAGGGCGGCGCGGGCCGCACGGGCGTCGGCGCGGGCGTAGTCGCGCTCGGGGACGAGCCCGGCGGCGTTGGCCGCGCAGGTCACGGTCAGGGCGAAGCGCCGCCCGCCGCTCTCCAGGACGGCGTAATCGCCCGGGTCGGAGGCCATGGGGCTGATCCGGACCAGGCGGGCGCCCTCCAGCTCGGCCGGATCGGCGAAGCAGGCGTAGGGCAGCCCGGCGATGTGGGCGCTGCGCGGCCCCACGTCGGCCAGACCCGCCCGGCCGGGGCCCTCTCCCCCGCCGACCCGGATGAGGGAGCCCCCGCCGATGCCGACGGTGCGCACGTCCAGCGCCGACAGGTAGGTCTCCTTGCCGCCCAGGCGGGCGTGGCGGATCTGCACCCGCCCGCGCCGGATGACGCTGATGTCGGTGGAGGTGCCGCCGGTCTCCAGGAACACGCCCTCGCTGACCTTCTCGCCCATCAGGGCGCCCGCCACCCCCGCGGCGGGGCCGGAGAGCACGGTGAGCAGGGGCCGGTGGCGCATCTCGGGCAGCGACATCACGCCGCCGTCGCAGCGCATGACCATGAGCGGGGCGGTGACCCCGGCCTTGTGGATGCTGCGCTCGACCAGGTCGGCGGTCTGGAGCATCCGGGGCATGACCCCGGCGTTGAGCGCCGCGGTGCGGGCGCGCTTGCCCAGGCCGTAGAGCTGGGTGATCTCGTGGGTGGCCGTCACCGGAACCCCGCGGGCGCGGGCGGCCTCCAGCACGGCCAGTTCACCGCGGGGGTCGTCCACACTGAAGGGTTCGACGGCGACGACGACCTCGGCTCCCTCGGCGACCACCTGGTCGACGCTGGCCAGGGCCGCGTCCTGCCGGTCGGGTTCGCGCAGCGCGGCGTAGCGCACGGGCAGCGGGTGCCCCGAGTCCAGTCTGAGCTTGCCCAGGGAGCGCAGCCTGCGGGTGGCGAAGGCGTCGTAGCCGCTGCCGACGCCGACGATGCCGATGGTGGCCACGTCGCCCTCCAGCAGGGCGTTGGTGGCCTGGGTGGTGCCGTGGGCGAGAAAGCCCACGTCCTCGGCGCGCACGCCGATGTCGCCGAGCAGGCGTTCCAGCGCGGTCATGATGCCGTGGGCCACGCCGTCGGCGTGGTCGTGGCTGGTGGGCACCTTGACCTGGCCCAGCAGGGCGTAGGTGGTGGCGCTGACGGCCACGGCGTCGGTGAAGGTCCCGCCGACGTCGATGCCGATGCGCACGGGACCGGGACTGGAACCGGGGCCCGGGGACGGGGTTGGGGTCGCGTCGCTCATGGTCACCCCTTCTGTGGGGAGTCGGGCGGTGGGGAGTGGGGTGGTGCGGGTTAGGGCTGTGCGGGGTCGGGGCGGACGGCCGGGCCGAAGCGAAGCGGAGGCCCGCAGGGGCAGAGCCGCCCGCCCCCGGCGCGGAAAGGGTCAGTAGCCGCGCACGTCGGGCCAGTGCCGCTCGACGCCGGTGCGGTCCAGCAGGGAGGTGAAGGCCTCCAGCAGTTCGTCCTTGGCACGCACGGCGTGCGGCGTGGTGCCGTGCGCCAGGGCGAAGGCGGCCAGCCGCCCGGCCACCTCGCCGATGTTCCACTCCACCGGGTGCAGCCGGAAGCAGCCGTTGGTGATGTGGGTGGTGCCGATGTTCTTGGCGGCGGGCAGCAGGTTGGTCTCCCGCCCGGGCAGCAGGGCGCCCAGCGGGATCTCGAACGGGACGCTGGCCACGTCCACGTAGTTGTCGCCGCCCGTGGAGGGGTGCAGGTCGATGCGGTAGCTGCCCACGCCCACCGAGTCGTGGCGGCGCACGATGCCGTGCGGGCCCAGCAGGTCCAGGGACACGTCGTGCTCGGTGACCGTGGTGACCGCCCGGACGCGCCGGGACTCGCGCACGTAGGCGGCCTTGGCCAGGCCCATCTCCGCGCCGGTGACGTCGGGCCGGGGCTTGAGCCCGGGGAAGCCGGTGCCGCCGTCGGCGCGGGGCGCCTCGGTCTGGAGCCAGTACAGCACCGACAGCGACAGCTGGCGGGCCTCCTCGTGCGCCTCGCGGACGGTCCGGGCGTCCACCAGCCCCTCGATCTCCAGGGCGGGCTTGAGCCAGTAGTCGTTGAGCGGCCAGTTGGCCAGGGTGATGTCGGAGTCGAAGGCGCCGGGCAGGTGCATGCGCCGGGCCAGGATGCGCCGAAAACCCCACAGCTCCTTGTCACCCGCGTCCGCGCTCTGGTCGGCGGCCACCGCGAGCGGGTCGGTGTCGGGGTTGGGCACGAAGGTGCGCGCCACCGGCTCCAGGGTCCGCGGGTCGGGGGCCGAGAAGCCCAGCAGCGGCCCCGGCCAGAACTCGGGCGTGTAGGAGCGCCAGAAGTCGTACATCGCCGGGCGCTCGATGGTGTGGTCCTCGCCGTCGTGGTGCGACATGGCGAAGCAGTAGGTGATGCCCTGGAGGTTGGCCGGGTCGGCCACCTCGGGGGCGTGCGGCTCACCGTGCTCGGAGCGGGCCTCGGCGCCGGTGACGTGGTCCAGACCCGCCATCGGCAGCAGGTCGCCGTTCTCGGTGGCGTCCAGGACGTAGGCGGCGCCCACGGTGTGGCGGCGCCCCCGCTCGTCCTCCAGCTCCACCGCGCTCACCCGGTCGCCGTCGGTGTGCGCGGCCACCGGCCGGTGGCGCAGCAGGACGGTCAGGCGCCCGGCCGCGCGGTGCGGGCCCACCATCTCCTCCAGCACCGCCAGGGCCACACGGGGCTCGTGGCACAGCTTGCTGACCCGGCCCGCGCCGGGGTTGAGGGTGAGCGAGGAGGCGGCCTCGGACCGCAGCGGGTAGGCGCGGCGGTAGTGGTCACGGATGCCCTCGCGCAGGCGCCGGTAGGACGCGGTGGAGCCGAAGCGCTCGATCCACGGGTTCTCGTCGGGCGGCACCGCCTGCGCGGTGAGCTGCCCGCCGATCCAGTCGGTCTCCTCGGTCAGCACCACGCGGCGGCCGGAGTCGGCGGCGGCCAGGGCCGCGGCCACGCCGCCCAGTCCCCCGCCGACGACGAGGATCTCTGTGCTGGTCTCGGTCATGAGGGCCTTTCTCAGGTGTGTCGTGTCCGGGGCGCGGCGACGGTGCCGCCCTCCACCGGCTCGCAGGGCAGCAGGCGCCGGGGGGTCTCCCCGTGGGCGCCCGCGATCAGTTCCAGCAGCAGACGGACCGCGTCGCGGCCCATCGCGCGCAGGGGCACGTCGAAGCCGCCGTAGGCCGCGCCGCCGCCCGGGGCGCGGCCCCGGGTCCCGGTCGGCGCGCCCAGCAGGGCCAGGGACAGCTCGTCCGGGCAGCGCAGACCGGCCCGGTCCACCGCGGCGGCCAGGCCGTCCAGGGCGGCGCCGGTGTCGGTCTGCTCGACCACGACGGCGGTCACGCCCTCCTCCAGCCAGCGCCGCAGCAGCTCGTCCAGGTCCGAGCCGTCGGTGCGCACCACCAGGCGCGCGGTGTCGATCCCGGCCGCGCGGGCGCCGCGTAGCACGCCTTCCTCGCGGTCGGTCGAGGCCGGGGCCTGGTCGTGCTCGCGCAGGTAGCGCAGCTCGCGGTGGCCCAGACCCGCCAGGCGCGCCACCACCTGGGCCGAGGCCGAGACGTAGTCGGCTCCCACGTAGGGCACGCCGGGCTCGTCGCGGCGGCCGATGTAGACGAAGGGGAAGCCGTCCTCGGCCAGGCGCCGGATGGGCTCGTCGGGCACGTGGCGGCCGAAGAACAGGCAGCCGTCGGCCACCCGCACCCGCCGCACCGCGGCCGGGTCGTCGGCGCTGGCGGCGGCGCGCGCGGACCCGGTGAACAGGATGAGGTCCTGGCCCTGGGCCGCGGCCTCCTCCTCCACCCCGACCAGGACCGGGTAGTAGGAGTGCGCCACGTCGGTGGGGAAGGTGGTGCTGAAGGTGTACAGCCCCAGCATCGCGTTGCTGGCCGAGGCCAGCCGGGTGGCGACCGGATCGGGCACGTAGCCCAGCTCCTCTGCGGCGTCGAGCACCCGCTGGCGGGTCTCACGGGCCAGGGACATCCCGGTGGGGGTGCCCCTCAACACCAGCGAGACCGTGGCCTGGGAGACCCCGGCCACCCGCGCGATGTCGGACTGGCGGGGGCGTCGCCGCGACCCGGCCCTCCTGGCTTCCGTCACCTGTTTCTCCTCTTGCGTGCCGTGTTAATGCGCATTAGTTGACGACTGTGAGCCGCACCACGGCAGATGTCAAGAGGATGACGGACGGATTTCCATCCCGGGACAGGATCTTTCGTTAATACGTATTAGAACCTTGACCGGCGCATCGATGCTGGTGAAGACTCTGGGGCCTCGGAGCCTCCCCCCGACCCGCTCCGGAAGGGAACCGTCATGTCCGACGACGCTCACCCCCGCCCCCTCACCTCCCCCGACCGCCGCACGCTCCTGCGGGGCGCCGGAGCGGCCGCGGCGGGCGCCCTGCTGGCCCCGGGACTGCTGCCCCCGGCCCCGGCGGGCGCCGCGACCGCGACCCCGGCCACCACCGCCAGCGGCGCCGCGGCGGCCGACGTCCTGCCGACCTACCGGTTCCTGCGCGAGGCGCTCGACACCGCCGAACTGGACTACAACCCCACCGGGGAGCTGATCTTCCCCTGCCTGCGCGGAACCGTGGGCCGCCTGCCCGACGCGCCCGGCCGCTTCCTGCTCTACTACGCCCCGCACGAGAGGCCCGGCGGCATCTGCCTGGCCTACGCCGACAGCCCCGACGGGCCCTTCACCGAGTACCCGAACAACCCCGTCGTGGCCAACGTGTGGAACCCGCACTACGACGTCAGCCACGTCTCCTCGCCGCACGTGATGTGGAACTCCGAACACCGCGAGATGTGGCTGTACTTCCACGGGGAGAACACCACGACACGGCTGGCCCGCTCACGCGACGGCGTCGGCTTCACCTACGAGGGCGAGGTACTGACCACGGCGATGGTGCCGGGCACCACCGAGGCCTCCTACGCGCGCGTCTTCGAGTACCGGCTGCCCGACCGGGGCGCGCGCTACGTGATGGTCTTCATGCGCAACGACCCCAGCAACCACCGCTCCATCGGGTGGGGATGGTCGGCGGACGGGATCACGTTCGACTTCGACCCCGACCCGCTCGTGGACCACGCCGAGGTGGGGGTGTCGGACCTGTCGGGCCCGCACGTGGTCGAGCGCGGGGGCAGCACCTACGTCGCCTACCACACCAACCTGGGCGACATCCGCCTGACCGAGGTGGGGCGCGACTTCGGCCTGCGCCGCCACCTGGGCACGGTGCACACCCCCATGGCCGGACCGCCGGACTCGGGCCGCAGCGCGGCGCCCTCCTTCGGCTCCGACGGAGGCGTGCAGTACATGTTCTACGAGGCCGGTCACCGGCTCGGGGCGACCATCGCCATCGCCCGCGCCGACTGAGCCGGGGTTCCGCGCGGCCGGAGCCGCCCGGCACCCCCGCTGGAGGCCGCGGCCGTTCTCCGCCTCGCGACGCCGAGACGACCTCCCCTCAGCCGGGCGTCGCGGTGCGCCCGGCTGACAGGGGAACGGGAGTCAGGCCTTGCGGGCCACGCCGCAGTACTCGGCCACCGGACGCGTCCCGCCCACCTCGGTGGGGACCGGACGCCACAGGGAGCAGGAGACCACGCCCGGCTCCAGCAGTTCCAGCCCGTCGAAGAGCCCGCTGATCCGCTCGGCCGTGCGGATGGTGAGCTTGGGGGTGCCACGCTCGTTCCAGGCCGCGGCCACCTGGTGGGCGCGTTCGCGGTCGATGTCGTCGGTGGGGTGGGACAGGACCAGGAAACTGCCCGGGGCCAGGGCCTCCAGGAGCCGGTCCAGGATCGCGCGGACCTCGGCGTCGTCGGCGACGAAGTTGACCACGCCCAGCAGCATCAGCGCCACCGGCCGCTCCAGGTCCAGGGTCCGGGAGGCCTCCCGCAGGATGGCCCGCGGGTCGCGCAGGTCGGCGTCGACGTAGTCGGTGGCCCCCTGGTCGCTGCCGGTGAGCAGGGCGCGGGCGTGGGTCAGCACCAGCGGGTCGTTGTCGACGTAGACGACCTTCGCGTCGGGCGCCACCGACTGGGCCACCTCGTGGGTGTTGTCGTGGGTGGGAAGCCCGGTACCGATGTCCAGGAACTGCCGGACGCCCTCCTCGCGCGCCAGGTGGGTCACGGCGCGGACGAGGAAGCCACGGTCGGCGACCGCGTTGTCCACGATCTCGGGGAAGAAGGAGCGGATCTGCTCGCCCATCTCCCGGTCCACCGGGTAGTTGTCCCTGCCGCCCAGCCAGTAGTTCCAGATCCGGGCGTTGTGGGGGACGGAGGTGTCGATCCGAGGGGTGGAAGCCTCAGGGGTCTCAGGGGGCACGGGCCTGCCTTCTACGCTCGTCCTGGGGAGAAAAGGTGCGTACCCGGACAAGTAAAGGGCTCCCGGGACCCACCGGCAAGTTCCCCGGGACGTGTCCCCCGACGACGATGGCACCGGACCGCCAAGGCTTCCCTAAGCAACCAGACGGCTGTCGGCCCCGCCCGCCGAAAAGCACTCGTGCCCCGGTCCCCCAACGGATAGCGTGCCGGACAGCACCCCGACGACCGCACCCGAGCACCACCCAGCACCCAGCACCCAGAAGAACGGAGCCGCAGGTGAAGCACTCCAGCCCCGAGTTCGCGCGGATCGCGCACGAGGGAACCGTCCTGCGGTGCCAGGTGGGCTCCGAGGTCCACGGCCTCGCCCTGACCGGCCAGGCCGACCGCGACGAGATGGGCATCTGCGTCGAACCGCCCGAGTACGTCATCGGCCTGCGCCCCTTCGAGCAGTACATCCACCACACCCGACCCGAACACACCCGCTCCGGCCCCGGCGACCTGGACCTGACCGTCTACTCCCTGCGCAAGTGGACGCGCCTGGCCCTGGACGGCAACCCCACCGTCCTACTGCCCCTGTTCGTCCCCCCGAGCGAGATCGTCACCATCACCCCCGCCGGACACGACCTGCGCGCCAACGCCGCACGGTTCCTCTCCCGCCGGGCGGGCCTGCGCTTCCTGGGCTACCTGCGCGCCCAACGCGACCGCATGGAGGGAATCCGCGGCGGCAAGCACACCAACCGCCCCGAACTCGTCGACCGGCACGGCTTCGACACCAAGTTCGCCTACCACATGGTCCGCCTCGGTATCCAGGGCGTGGAACTGATGGAGACCGGCCGCATCGCCCTGCCCATGCCCGAACCCGAACGGACCTGGCTGCTCGAACTGCGCCGCGGCGAACACAGCCGCGACGAGGCCCTGGGGCGGGCGCGCGAACTGGAACAGCGCCTGACCGAGCTGTGCCGGACCTGCGACCTGCCCGCCGAACCCGACCACTCCTGGGCCGACCGCTGGCTGGTCCAGACCTACCAGCGGGCCTGGACCGAACGCTGACCCGCCCCGGGAACCGGCCGCCACCGCCCGGCCCCGCGACCGTGGCCACGACCACGCTGGTCACAGCGGCCACCCGGCGCGGCCCCGGCACGGGACCGGGATAGGGTGATCCCCCGAAGAGGTAGGCGCCGCTCCCGGCTCCTCCGGGCGCTCCCTGCGCGGCGGGCGCCGCGCACGGCGCCCGGAAACAACGAACACTAAGGAAACACCATGGTCGGAACCATCGCCTTCGTGCTCATGGTCGTGGGCCTGACGATGATGCTCGCCACCGGGCTCATCGCGGCCGTGATCAAGACCCGCTAGGGCAGCACGACCCGGCTCGGTGACGGGTGCGTCCACACGGCCGCACCCGTCAGACCGTTTCCCGGCCCCCGCCGGGGCTCGCCGGAACCCGGCCGCCCACAGCCCCGAAAAGCACTTTCGACCCCCGCCCCCGAACCGCTACCGTGAGCCTCGCAAGCGACGTGTAGCTCAACAGCAGAGCACCCGGCTCGGGACTCCCCCGCGGCGGCCTGTTCCGCCACGTCGGCTGACGACCGGACCACGGCACGTTGACCTCCCCCCACCGGAGCACCCGCTCAGGACCGGGAGCACACGGGCCGACCGGACAGCGTGTGGCTCGAACAGTGAGAGCGCCCGGCTTCGGTCCGGGAGGGTGCGGGGGCAGGTCCCGCCACGCTGGCATGGACGACACCACCCCCCTGCGCGCCGACCGGGGCTACGCCGCCGGACGGCTGGCCGAGGAGCTCACCACCGCCCTCACCCACCAGGACGCCCGCGTCCGCGAGGCCGCGCGCGCACGCGTCGACTCCTGGGAACGGGTCGTCACCGGTATGCGGGACGGCACCCTCACCATCGGCTCCCGCACCCCCGTCAAGGACCTGCCCGCCTGGGTCACCCCCGAGGTCGTCCACGGCGGCTTCGCCACCGGCCTGCCCGCCGCGGGCGGCCCCCTGCGCCCCCACGAACAGGAACTCGCCCGACGCCACGGCCTGCCCGCCCGGCGCGCCGCCCTCCACGCCCACCACCTCACCGAACAGGGCCTGACCGAACTCAACACCCTGCTCGACAGCGGCGAGTACGAACTGGACCTGCCCGAGCAGGCCGCCCCGCTCGCCGCCGCCTGGCTGCTGCGCAACGGCGACACCGAGGGCGCCCTGCGCCTGCTCGCCACCGTCGAACCCCTCGCCGACACCCTGTGCCTCACCCCCCGACCGGCGCCCCGCCAGGACCTGCCCGCCCACACGGTCTTCCGCCAGAGCGTCGGCGACGCGCGCCACGCCCTGGCCGAACGCGCCGCCCGCGACCCGGCCACCAGCCGGCCCCGGGCACAGCAGGAGGCCCTGGCCGTGTGGAACCCCTTCGCCGACCGGGTCCTCACCCACTGGCTGGAGACCGTCCGCGACGGCCGGACCGACGCCCACCGCCCCACGGGCTGGACCCGCCGCGGCGCCGCCCTGCTCACCGAGTACGAGCACCTGGCCGCCGAGCACACCCTGTGCACCAAGCACCGCAAGCCCAAGGAGAACCTCGCGATCCTGCTCGCCGCACTGCGCGAGGCGGTCGCCGAACCCGACGCGGAACTCACCCCCCGCCGCCGCGGCCTGCTCCGCCACGCCGTGGACTCCATGGTGGCCAAGCGCGGCCTGCCCGGTTCCGACCGGCACACCGCCCTGCGCGCCGGACAGGCCGAGCACGCCGCCCGCCCCACCCACGACGTGCTCGCCGCGCTGCTGGCGGCCCGGCTCGCCCCGCTCCCCCAGACCTTCGGCACCCCGCACATGGCGCAGCTGCTCACCCCCGCCTCCGCCGAGGAGGCCCGCGAGCGCGCCGTGCCCGAGGGCTGGCCCATCCCCGGGGCCCTGGGCGACGTCGCCCGCAGGGCCACCGCCGCTCCCCTGGACGACCTGGTGGAACTCGGCGTGGTGCCCTCCGCCGAGGTGATGGCCGAGATCGTGCCCGCCCTGACCGCGGAGGCCGAGGCCGCCTCCGCCTCGGACCCCGCGCTGGCCCGGCTGGTCGCCGCCCACCACCGGGCGTTCAGCCGCAGGCGCTCCCTGCTCCTGCTCAACCTGGAGAGCCAGGTCCGCGCGGACGAACTGCCCTGGACGCGGGCGCTGCTGGCACACCGCTCCGACCCCGAGGCGCGCCGCGAGGCGGTGGCCGAGCTGCTGCCCGCGCTGGGCGCCTCCGTGCTCACGCACTTCCCCGGCACGATCGTGCCCAACCCGATGGTGAGCCAGCTGGCCGCCCTGTCCCGCTCCGCGGACCTGCGCCTGCCGCTCGTGGAGGAACTGGCCGCCGACATCTTCATGGGCACGTTCGCCCGCAAGTTCACGCGCGCCGCCAAGGTGGCCGCCGCCCTGCTGGGCGAGGGCCTCTACACCCGGTACTACGGCATCGACCCCGCCCAGGTCCTGGGCCTGGAGGAGGAACCGCCCCGGCCCGGCGGCGGGGCCACGGCCTTCGACCGGCTGTGCCGCGAGCGCGCGGGCGACCCGCGCTGGGGCGTGGCGGGCAACGGCACGATCATCGAACAGGCGCAGATCCTCACCACGCACAACCTGGCCGTCCTGGTCGAGGCCGGGGCGCGGCCCGCGTGCGGGTGGGCGGAACTGGCCCGGCGCGCCCACGCCCTGACCGTGCGGACCGTGGAGAGCCTGCCCCGGGTGTCCCCGCCCATGCCCCACGTCAAGAACGCGGCCTTCGCCTGGCGGCAGACGGTGTTCTTCCTGTCCCTGTGCACCGAGCCCGAACAGCGCGAGGTGACGGCGTGGATGGAGGGGCTCGCCCCCGACCAGCCCCACCACACGCGCGAACGTCTGGAGCCTGTACTGGCCGGACTGCGCCAGGTGGTGGAGGGCGACCCCCTGGAGGAGACCGGGGTTCCCACCGGAAGGCGCCGCTTCCTGGGCTGGGCGGCCAGGCGGCACTGGATGCTCCAGATCGCCCCGCGGGCCCTGCACGGCGCGAGGCGCCCGTGAGACCGGCCCGCTGACAGCACGAACTGACCGGTGCGGGGCATCCGTCCACGCTGCCCCGCACCGGCGGTACGGGCGCACCCGTACGGGTCCATTTTACGGACTCCGACGGAAGGAGGACCAGCGGTCCGGGAAACTCCTGCGGTGTTCGGCTCCCCGAAGCGGGGCCGATCCGGATGCGCGCGGGGCGGAGGGCGTGCGATCACCGCCCCCCTTCTTCTGGTTCGTGGCAACTGGTACCGAAGATCGTTTTCATTCGCGTCTTTGTCTCTTTTCCCCTTTGTTATGACATAGAGGATCCCTACCTTTATCTTGTAGATTCGTAGTTGCCGAAACCCGTGCCGACCCAGCCGGGCACGGCGCTCCGCCGCTCGGACGCACCGCGGACCTGGGGCCGACCCGGGCCGCCTGGCAGGTGTGCACGCGGCCCGGTCGGCCGTGGTCCGTTCGGGTTCGCAGGGGAAGGTCGGGGCTCGTTGGCACGGCTGGTGTGGACGCGGAAACCCCCGGGTACGGCCCTGGAGCCGCCACGGGGTTCCCGGGAGCGCTGGCGTCGGCTCCGTCTCCGACACGCTCCCCCCAGCCAGCCGCGCCGGTCCGGTGGGTGCCGCCAGCATCCAACGGCACGCCCCCGGTGGACAACCCCAGCGGCATCCTGGGGCACAGGTGTACACGTCCTTCCCTCGCGCGGACCGCTCCCCCAGGAAGGTTCAGGGCCGGTCGGACGCACCCGTGCGACGGCATGGCCGCAAGGGCTGCGCCCACCCCCGGCTTCCCCGTTCGCGGTGACCCCGCCCCCGCAATGCCCCGACGGCGGAAAGGCCGCGGACCGGTGAGGCACAGGGAGCGGATATTCCCGGCGCAAAGGACGGAAACCGGTGTTCCGCGAAGGGCGGGGCAGTCGTCCCACCCGCGCGCGGAGTACCTGTTCGCACAGGCCTCCCGGTTCACCGACCGGGTCGCACTCCGGCCACGCGGGAGTCGATCCAGGCACACAGGTCTTCCAGAGCGGCCTCGGTCCGCTCACGGTCCCCGGTCATGAGGAAGTCGGCCTCCAGTCCGGCGAAAGCGGCGTTGAGCATGGTGGCGTGCACGAGGGCCGCCTCCCAGTCCAGGCCGCGCGCGGCCAGACACGCCGCGACGAACTCCGCGCGCCTGCGGGCGAAGCCCGGCACCGGGCACGGAAGCCTGCCGCTGGCGGCCAAGCCCTCGATCTCACGGATCAGGCGGGTCGTGGCCACCTCGCCGAAGCCGAGGTTGCGCTCCCACGTGGAGCGGACGATGGCGCCGATCGGTACGGAGGGGTCCTCCCAGCCCGGGGTGGCGCGCAGGGCCTCGTGCTGCTGCTCGTCCAGCCGTTCCAGCACGGCGGCGACGAGGGCGTCCTTGTCCGCGAAGTGGTGGGTGAGCACACGCGTGCTCTGCCCGAGCCCCTCGGCCAGGGCCCGCAGCGAGAAGCTGCCGATGCCCGTGCGGGAGAGCTGGCCGATCACCGCGTCGACGACGTCCCGGCGACGGCGCGGGTCCGCGATTCGTGGCATGGCACCCCACCTCCGGAAGGCCACTTTGGCACACGGGTAAGGGAAACACTTGTTACCTTTATCCCATGAGTGGTTTCCAACGGCCTCCCCTGTGGCTCCTCGCCCTGGCACTGGCCGCCTTCGCGGTCCAGACGGACGGCTTCATCATCATCGGCGTGCTCCCGTCGATCGCCTCCGACGTGGACGTGTCGGAGGCCGCGGCCGGACAGCTCGTCACCGTCTACTCCCTCGTCTACGCGCTCACCGCACCCCTGTGGGCGGTCCTGTTCGCCCGGGTCTCCCGCAGGCGGGCCCTGTTCTGGGCCCTGGCCGTGTTCACGGCCGCCAACGTCGCCGTCCTGCTCGTCGACGGCTACCTCCCGCTCGTGGCTCTGCGGGTCGTGGCGGCGCTCGCCGCGGCGGTGGTCCTGCCCGCCTCCCTGGCGATCGCGAGCACACAGGCCCCGCCCGACCACAGGGGCCGATACCTGGCCACTGTCATGATGGGCCTGACCGGCGCCATCCTGATCGGCGTCCCCCTCGGGACGTGGACCGGCGCCCTGCTGGGCTGGCAGGCGACCTTCGTGTTCGGCGGGCTCCTGGGACTGGCCTCCCTCGCGCTCGCCACCCGTGCCCTGCCCGCAGGGTCGGACGGTAGGGCCTTCGCGCGCCTGACCGTGCCCGGCAGGTCGAGGACGGTGGCACGCAGGTGCGCGTGGCTCCCGACCAGGCAGACCGCGACCTCGCCGCTCCCCCCGTCCACGTCCACCACGTGGCGCGTACCGGACCAGTCGCGTACCCCGGCCATCCTCGGCGCCGAGGGTCTCCCAGAACGGGGCGCCGAACTCCTTCTCCCACGCCGGTCCGCCCGTGCGGACGGCGTGGAGCAGCCCGGGTACGGCGCGGTCTCCCGCACGGGCCCAGGCGTTGGTCTGGTCGAGGCAGGTCACCCTCGGCGTCGCCGAGCTCCTTCTCGATCTGCTTGATCGTCTCCTTCATCTTCACTGCCTTGGAACCGTAGACGGAGGCGACGGTCACCGCGGCGATGAATCCCAGGATCGTGACCCACGCGTACGTCGGCGTGGTTCCGGCCACGATGCAGTCGTGCTCGTACTCCGCTCTAAACCCAACGGTTCTTATTTTTCCTCGAGCCGACGGCGACCTGATGCGAGAGGAGCGCAAGAAAGGACCAGGACCTTCGAACAAAAGACCAAGGTCGAGTCCGGACATGAACATCCTGTCGGGCGCCCTGATTCCGGCATACCGGAAAAAGAGAGAGTTACCGCTTGGGATGGTGTTCGAAAGTCGTCTGCCAGTCCGCGGTGTCTTACGACAGGGCAACCTGGCTGTCCAGGTTTCCTCACGCGGAAGTGGTTGCATATTGAACGAACCCCAGGACGCAGTCGCACGGCAGCAACGTAGACAAGAGACGAAAACCACCCCTACACCCGAGATTCGCATGAAGGTGAATCGGAAGTCTTCTGATCTGACCAGACGCTCGTTCCCCTGAAATGGCGAAGAGCACCCGTTACACAAAGGGCGCCAAGGTGTGCAAGCTCGGGCCAGCGCTTGTTCGGTTCGACGGATCATGGCCCCTGGGCAGCACCCACCCGGACGGACGCCATCCGGGAAACGCCTGTTACACGGGACTTTTGGGGCATAGGTGGCGGGTTTCGGCGTTTCCCGGGTGCGGCGGTCCCGGCGTCCCTAGGCTCGCTCGGAACCGCCCCGAGGAGTCCTGATGCCCGCCCTGCCCGAGTCCGACGCCCCCCGGCACCCCTACCGGAACCTGGTGCTGCTGTCCCTGCTGGCCCTGTCCGGCGGCCGCCCCGCGCACGGCCTGCTCGAACACGCGCACCGGCTGGTCACCGGAGCCCTGCCGCGCGGGCGGCGCCACCCGCGCCCCCACGCCTACCCGCGGGTGCGCCGCCGTGTGCTGCGCCGCTCCCTCAGCCCGCGCAGGTGGCACCTCAGAGGCGGCGCGGCGGGGCTGCGCCTGTCCCCCGTGGACGGCGCGGGCGGCGAGGCCCGGCTCCTGGAGGGGCTGGACGGTCTGGACGCGCGGGCGCGGGCGGCCTACGGGCTGCTGCGGGTGGAGGGCCTGTCCGCCGAGGGGGCCGCCGCCCTGCTGTCCTCGGTCGGCGTGCGCGACGCGTCCGGCGCCGTGGAGCGGGCCCTGGAGGCGGGGGGCGGGCACCAGCTCCCCGACCCCACCGTCGTCCGGGTCAGCGGCCGGGGCCCGCTCGTGGAGCGGCGCGCGCTGGCCGCCGTCGCGGTCCTGGCCGGGCTGGCCCTGGTCGCGCTGTCCCTGGGCACCGCACGGACGTTCGCGCCCGTGCTCTCCCCTGGCCCGGCGACGGTGGCCCTGGCCGACGCCCCCGAGCAGGAGGTCTGGCGCGAGCGCTTCCGGCTGGACCTGACCGCCTGGCACCCTCGGGGCGACGCGGTCGGCGACGAACAGCTGGTCCGGCGGGCCCTGCGCGTGTGGTCGGCGCACAGCGCCGAGGGCGGTGCCGACGGAGGCACGGAAGGCGGAGCACGGGTCAGAGGCGGCGCCGCCGACGGGGGCGCGGCGGCGGGGGTCGGAGCGCGGGCCGGAGGCGGCGCCGCGGTCCCGGCGCCGCGCGCGCCCCGCCTGGTGTTCGCGGGCGACGTGGCCGGGCACGAGGTGGTGCTCCTGCACGACGCCCCGTGGGTGGCGCGCTACACCGACGACGGCTCGGACGAGCGGGTGGAGGTGTTCGCCGAACCCGGCAACGGGGTGGCGAACTGGCCCGCCCTGCGCCTGGCCGACACCGGTGAGGGCACCCGCTACCTGCTGCCTCCGTGGGTGACCGAGGCCGCCTCCGCCCCGCTGGGCGAGCAGGATGCGGACTGGACGGACCTGGCGCACGAGGACGGCGTGACCGGGCCCGTGAGGACCGGGGAGCACTGCGGCGTGGGACCGGCGCTGCGTCTGCGCGCGCCGGAGGTGGCGCACGGGCAGCCCTACACCGCGATCGACCTGGGCGGCCTGGACACCGCCCACCTGGGCTACATGCCGCCCCCGCCCGGTGAGATCCGCCGCCTGGGCCCGCACGAGGTGCTCGACGCCGACAGCGGCTTCGGACTGTGGGGGCTGGCGGCCTGCGCCGGGGAACCGCCCGCCGAACCGGTCCGTACGGCCACGGCCTGGGAGTTCGCCCGCCAGGAACTGCCCGGCGGCGGCACCGGCCGGTGGGTGTGCGTGCGCTACGGGGCCCACGACGGCGGCGGCCTGGCCCGCACGGTGCTGGTGGCCGACACCGACGGGGGCACCGACACCGTGGTCGCGGGCGAGCGCGCGGGCGGCTGGGAGTGCAGCAACCTCGACCGCCAGGTGGCGGCGGGCACGTGGTGGCAGGCTGAGGACGGTCGGTGGCACTACCTGGCGGCGGCCTCCCGGGAGGCGGACCGGATCAGCGCGGAGGGCGGCGCCAGCGGCAGCGCGGAGGGCGGCGAGGCCATCGCCGTCGAGGGGCCCGAGGGCGGGGAGCCGCCCGCCGAGGAGGTCGGGCTCGTCGCCGTGGACGTGCGCGGGGAGGAGATGACCGTGCTCGCCCGCTGAGCCGCTCCGGGCCCGGGGGATCCGACACCGCGCGACGGTGGCCGGTTCCGGCCAGCACGTGTGTGAGCGGGCGCCGGGATACCCCGGGCCGCCCGGTGGTATCACTGGTCTGGATTCCCCGCGCAGACCGGAGCCGACTACCGAAGCGCGACAGGGCCGGGTTTCTCGGCCCTGGGAACAGTGGACTGCCCGGCCCCGGCCGTAGTGAGGTGTGACCTATGTCGATCTGGTCCCGTGGTGACCGTACCGGAAGGGTCGAGGAAGCCCTTCTGATGCTGGAGGGACAGGGGATCATCGACGGCCTGGAGATCCTGCCGGGCGAGACCAAGCCCTACCGCGTGCTCGTCCCCGCGGGCCTGGTCCACATGGACGAGGACGAGGCGTCGATGTTCGCGCTCGGCGCGGTCGTGGGGGCGTTCGGCGCCATCGCCCGCCAGCACGCCTGAACGCGGGCGCCTCAGCCGGAACCCGCTACCGGGCGGTCTCCGTGCGGCCCATGGTGCGCAGCACGGCGTCCAGGAGCAGATCCCGGACCATCGCGCGGTGCTCCGCGGTGTGCGCCACGGTCAGCTCGTTGTTGAACGTGGACAGGCACAGGCCCACCACCATCTCGGCGAGCGGGCGCGCGGGGCGGCCGTCCTTGGGCAGCTCCTCCACGAAGCGGGCGATCTCCACCGCCTCGCGCACGGCCTCCACCCACGGTTCGGTGCGCTCACGCCACCAGTCGCGCTGCGGACCGGGCTCGGAGCCCAGGCCGGAGGCGGCTGCGAGCAGCCCGCCCGACTCCAGCCACAGCCCCACCCAGGCGTCCACGACGCGGCCCATGTAGCCGTCGATGGTCTCCATGCGGCCGAAGGTGAGGTCGAGCCGGGAGGCGAACGCGGTCAGCCGCACGTCCACTGCGGCCTGGAGCACCTGGTTCTTGTGGTTGTAGTACCGGTAGACGGTGGAGCGGTCGATGTCCACGCCCTCGGTGATCTCCTTGTAGGTGATCTGGCTGAAGGGCTTGGCGCGCAGCAGGTCGACCAGGCTGCTCTGCAACTGGAGCATGCGCTGTGCGGCGCGCAGGCTGCCGCTCGTGCCCTGCCCCGCCTCCCTCGGCGCCGCCGTGCCCGATCCCTGTTCCGCCATCTGTCCCCACAGCCCTCGTCGACCGAACTCCCCCCAGCTTGCCGCACCGGGGAGACTTTCTCCAACACGGCGTTGGGGGAGGGGCGCACCACCGCGGTGGCGCGCCCCTCCCCCGCGCGAAGGCGCCGGAGGTCGGCTAACCCTCCCACTGGGTGGCGAGCTCCTGGACCCTGCGGGCGCGGTGCGAGGTCAGGAAGTCGCGGTACCAGTGGTAACTGTCCTTGGGGTGGCGCTCCAGGCGCTCGTAGTCGACGCGGACCAGCCCGAAGCGGCGGTCGTAGCCGTAGGCCCACTCGAAGTTGTCCAGCAGCGACCACACGAAGTAGCCGCGCACGTCCACCCCCGCGTCGATGGCCGTGGCCAGGGCGTCCAGGTGGTCGCGCAGGTACTCGATGCGGCCCGTGTCGCGCACCCGGCCGGTCTCGTCGGGCTGGTCGTCCTCGGCCGAGCCGTTCTCGGTGATGAAGATGGGCGGCAGGTTCGGGTAGCGCCGGTCCAGGTCGATGAGCAGGTCCGCGAAGGTGGCCGGGACCACCGGCCAGCCCATGGTCGTGTGCCGCACGCCCTCGACCTGCACCTGTTCGGTGCGGATGTCCACGGCGGTGCGCGCGGCCGGGTCCGCCTCGCTGTGGGGGGCGTCGCGCAGCATGATCGGCCGGTAGAAGTTGACGCCGAGGAAGTCCAGCGGCTGGCCGATGATCTTCAGGTCGCCGTCGGCGCGGTAGGAGTCGTCGGCCATCCCCTCCCAGACCTCGTCCTCGTTGTCGGGGTAGGTCCCGGCGAAGATGGGGTCGAACCACACGCGGTTGTGCAGGGTGCGGGCCCGCTCCACGGCGGCGCGGTCGGCCTCGGAGTCGGTGGCGGGCAGGAAGTGGTCGGGGTTGAGGGTGATGCCGACCTCCCCGGCGGCGGCCGCGCGCAGTTCGCCGGTGGCCATGCCGTGGGCGAGCAGCAGGTGGTGCGCGGCGGCCAGGGCGGGCGTGCCCTCCCTGGTGCCGGGGGCGTGGCGGCCGACGGCGTGGCCGACGAAGGCCGAGCAGAAGGGTTCGTTGAGGGTGATCCACCGGTTAACCCGGTCGCCGAGGCGGTCGGCGACGATGCGGGAGTACTCCGCGAAGCGGTAGGCGGTGTCGCGGACCCGCCAGCCGCCCTCGTCCTCCAGCGCCTGGGGCAGGTCCCAGTGGTAGAGGGTCAGGGCGGGCTCGATCCCCGCGCCCAGGATGGTGTCCACGAGGCGGTCGTAGAAGGCCAGTCCCTCGGGGTTGGGGCGGCCCTTGCCCGTGGGCTGCACGCGCGGCCAGGCCACGGAGAAGCGGTACAGGTCCACGCCCAGGTCGGCGAGCAGGGCGACGTCCTCGCCGTAGCGGTGGTAGTGGTCGCAGGCGACGTCGCCGCTCTCGCCGCGGGCGACGCGCCCCGGGACCCGGCAGTAGGTGTCCCAGATGGAGGGACCCCGTCCGCCCTCGTGTACGCCGCCCTCGATCTGGTAGGCGGCGGTGGCGGTGCCGAAGAGGAGGCTGGCGGGCAGTGTGGGCTCTTCCATGGCGTTCCTTTCCTGGGAGCGCTCCCAATCCTACCGAAGGTGACCTCCGACACCAATCATCCTTAAGTAGTCGAACAAACACCCTGAGCACGTGGAACACCGGTGCGGAACGTCCTCCCGCCGCCTCCGTCCGCTCCCGGTTCCGCCCGCGGCACAGGGACGTCACGCAAGCCGGACGGCCTCCCGTATCGTCACACTGCACGGCGCGCCCCTCCCCCGCCGACCCCCGCCTCCCCCGCGCGAGAAAGGACCCCATGAGCGACTGGATCGACTACTCCCAGAACCGGAAGATCCGGGAACTGGAGGAGAGTCTCGGCTCGGCCCACTACCAGATGGCCACCGAACGCCGCAGGATGCGCTCGGAGCTGTCCCACGTCCGGGGCACCCTCGAACAGAGGCTGGACCGCGTCTCGGCCTCCCTGGACGCCTTCATCGAACTCAGCGACGTGCGCGCCGTCCTGGCGATGTTCGACGGAGCCGCTCTGGCCCGCCACCGCACCCTCCAGATGCTGGACGGCGTGCCCGTCGCCCACCCCGACCTGGAGGACGTCCCCGACTACTGGCTGGTCCCGGCCGCCCTCGGTCTGCACGCCCTGCTGGAGGGCGACGCGGCCGCCGCCCGCGTCCGCTTCGACGAGGCCGCCCGGCGCGACGCGACGCGCGCGGGCCACTTCGCGGCGCTGGCCACCGCCCTGACCAGTGCCGACCACGCCCGCGCCATGGACGCCGCCGCGACCGCCGACCTGCTCCCCCGCCTGCCCTCCCCCACCGAGGAGGTGACCCGGGGCCAGCGCGCCCTGTGGCTGCTCACCGCCGACGGCTCCTTCGGCGACGACGCCCGCCAGCACCTGCTGCTGTCCACGCTGCGCGCCTGGTCCGAGGAGCGGGTCGGCGTCCCGGCCTCCGCGGGCCTGTCCGCCCTGACGGCGGACGCCTCCGGCGCCTCCCCCTCCCCGGCCCCCCGTGGGAAGAAGGCCGGAGGGCTCGTCGAGCGCGCCGAGGCCGCGCGGCGGATCACCGCGCTGCGCGAGGGCGTCGCCCGCGTCGTCGCGCTCGACGGCGAGGACGCCTCCCCCGCCGCGCTCGCCCCCGACGAGGTCAGCGCCGCGTTCCTCAACGACACCCTGCGCCTGCTCGTGGAGGAGGGCAGCCCCGAGGAGGCCCCGCTGCTGGCCCGTGCCCGTGAACTGCGCGCGGTCATCGAGAGCAGCGGTGAGGGCGGGCCACCGCAGCGGTGGACCGACCCCGTGGGCACCGTCGCCTCCCTGCTCGGCGACGACCTGGTCCGCCAGGACGCACCGCCCCACCGCCGCACCTTCGCCCTGGCCCTACAGCGCCCGACCGTGATGGAGCGCGCCGAGGAGCTGGTGCGCGAGGCCGCCGCGCCGGTGGAGGACTCCACGACCCTCCAGGTGCAGGGCGTGCGGGTGACGCTCTCCTCCCACGGCGCCGAACCCCGTGAGCTGGAACGCGCCCGCACCCAGCTGCGCGAGCGCTGGCGCGACACCGGCTCCGCCCGGACCTACGCGTGGGGCCTCCTCGCCATGACCGGTCTGCTGGCGGTGCTGGGACTGACTTCGGCCAACGGCCTGGTCTGGTTCCTGTGCGTGGCCACCGCGGTGGGCGCCGGGATCGCGCTGATGGTCGACCAGACCAGGCGCGCCGAGGCCCGCGACACCGCCGAGGCGACCGTCCGGCGGTTGGACGCCCACATCGCCGAGGCCGCCGAGAAGTGGCGTGAGTCGCTGCTGGCCTCCGAGGAGCACGCCGTCACGGCCAGACACGAGGCGGGACGGATCGACCGCCTGCTCAGCACCTGAGAGAAGAAGGACACCAGGGGACATGGGACTGTTCTCCGCGCGGACCAGGCTCCGCAGCGACCCGCAGGGATTCTTCCAGGGTCCGATGGCGCACGCGCTGGCCTCCGGCGCGCACATGCCCACGGCCAACGGCGGGGTGTGGAACGCGGTGCACTCCTCGTGCTCGTGCTGCGACGCCCAGGACGAGCGGGACAAGCTCCGCGACTCCTGGGGCGTCACCGACCACGCGGGGTGGGACCGGGCGCTGCGCGGCCTGACCGACGACGCGCGCCCCGCGACGGCGCTGTCGATCGTGCTGGACCTGCGCGCCTGGAACATGGCGCTGACCCCCGGCTGGGCCTTCGACCCGAGCACCTGGCCGGACCTGATCACGCGCTGGTGCCGGGAGCAGGGCGCCGCCCCCGGTCTGTACGAGGAGCTCGTGGCCGCGGCCGCGCAGGTCTGGGAGTACGAGGAGCGCATGGTGCGGGACGGGGTGCTGCCCCCGGGCACACCGGTGCGCACGGCGCGCGCCTACGACTTCGGACGCGCGGTCAACCTCGCGCGGTGGGGCGTCAACGCCGGGTACGCCGACGAACGCACGGCGCACGCGCACATCCTGCGGGCGGGCGGGCAGTCCATGCGCTACCACGGGTCGTGGCAGGAGATGTCCGCCGGTTTCGTGCTGGGGCGGGCGATGGCCTTCGACGAGGGCTCGTTCGGCCCGTACTACACCGACTCGGTGCGGGCGCACGCGGTGCTGGCCAAGGACCCGCGGAGCCCGTGGCTCCACCTTCCCTGGCGCATGTGAGGGACGGGCGGGGGTGGCGGCTCTCAGCCGCTCTCCCGCACCGGCCCGGCCACGAGCAGCCGCATCTCCAACGGCAGCTCGCTGATCCCCCGGGTGGTCAGCCCGGCCGGGCGCAGCAGCGCCTCGTACTCGCGCTCGGTGCGCTCGGCCCCGGTGGTCATCACCATCATCTGCATGTCCAGGACCAGCGACAGCCAGGGCAGGCCGTCGTCGGGCAGGACGCGCTCGGCGATCAGCACGAGCCCGTCGGGGGCCATCGCCTCGCGGCAGTGGCGCAGCACGGTGCGGGCGTCCTCGTCGGACCAGTTGTGCAGGACCCGGCTGAGCAGGTAGACATCGGCGCCCCGGGGCACGCCCCGGAGGAAGTCGCCCTCCACCAGCTCGCACCGCCCGGCCTCGACGAACGCGCCGAGGCGGGCGCGGGCGGCGGCCAGCGCGGGCGGGCGCTCCACGAGCACCCCGCGCGCGTGCGGCGCGCGGGCCAGGACGGTGGCCAGGAGCTCGCCGTCCCCTCCCCCGAGGTCGACGACCGTGCGGACTCCGGTGAAGTCGTGGACGTCGGGGACGGCGGTGGAGAACCGGCCGCCCGCGGCCATCCCGGCCGTGTAGCGCGCCGCGTCCTCGGGGTGGCGCTCCAGGTGGGTGAACACGTCGGTGCCGTGGGCGGCCTCGAAGGCGGTGCCGCCGGTGCGCACGCTCTCGCCCAGGCGCGCCCACGCGGCGGTGAACATCTCGCTGTCGTAGAGCAGCGCCAGGTCGGCCATGCCCGAGGGGTGGTCCCGGTGCAGGGCGGCCCCGACCTCCGTGGGCCGGTAGCGCCCGTCGCGGCGCTCCACGACCCCCACGGCCGCGAGCAGGCGCAGCAGGCGCCCCAGCCGGTCGGGGTGCAGGTCCAGTTCACCTGCCAGGGCCGCGGCGTCGGCGGCGCCCCCGGCGAGGCGGTCGAGCACGCCCAGTTCGACCGCGGTGGCCACCGCCCGGGCCGCCCACGGCCCGGTCATGAGCCGCAGCACCTCGCGCTCGGCGGATCCGTCCCCCGTCATCCCCACCTCCGTCAACAGACTCTCAGAGCCAACCGTTGCGACGGAAGACAACGTAGAGGCTCAGGCTCGTCAGCGCCATGAGGGCCAGGGCCAGCGGCCAGCTGAACGCCCAGTGGTAGTCGCCGCCCGGGGAGATGTTCATGCCGTAGACGGAGGAGATGAGGGTGGGCACGACCAGGATGCCGCCCCAGGAGGAGACCTTCTTCATCGCCTCGTTCTGCGCCTGGTCGATGAGGGCGCTGTTGACCGACATGATGTTCTGCAACAGCTGGCGGAAGCCGTCCACACGCTCGCGCACGGCGGCGACGTGGTCGGCGACGTCGCGCAGGCGGTGGTGCAGCTCGCCGCGCCGTTCGGCGGGGATGCGGAAGGGGTCGGCGGAGGCGAAGCCCTGGCGGCGCGTCGGGGAACGGGCCCCCTCCGGTTCGACGAGGGCGTCCGCGAACGGCTGCGGGTCCGGGGGCCCGGGGCGTTCGGGGTCGTGGACCAGCGGCCCCATGAGCCTGTCCAGGACGCCCCCGAGGGGTTCCACGGCGCGCGAGAGCAGGATGACCTCGCGGGCGAGGCGGTAGGTGCGCCGTGAGGCCCGGGAGTCGCCGCCGAAGACCTGGTTCTCCACCTCGTCGATGTCGTCCTGGAGTTCGGAGACGACGGGGGCGTAGCCGTCCACGACCAGGTCCAGGACGGCGTGGACCACGGCCAGGGTGCCGTGCGCCAGGGCGCGGGGATCGGCCTCCAGGAAGTCGCGGACGCTCTCGAAGTCCACCTGCTCGGTGTGGCCGATGGTGACCACGAAGTCCCGCCCGGCGAAGAGGTGGATCTCGTCGACCTCGACCGACTCGCGTGCGGTGTCGTAGCGAGCCGGGCGCAGCACGAGGAAGAGCACGCCCCGGTAGACCTCGGCCTTGGGGCGCTGGTGGGCGACGATGGCGTCCTCCAGTGCAAGGGAGGGCAGGCCGAAGAGGCGGGCGACCTCGGTGAGCTGGTCGCGGTCGGGGGCGGTCATGCTGACCCAGGCCATGAGGCCGGGGTCGCGCTCGGCGGCGCTGCTGGCCTCGGCGACGGTGTCGGCCTCGCGCTCGCGGTGCCCGTCGCGGTAGAGGAGCGCGCGGACCGGGCCGGGCGAGCCGCGGTCGGGCAGCGCGGCCCGCCCGCGGCCCAGGTCCATGATGCGTTCCGGCGCGGAGTCGCTCATCTGCTGTGCCCCTCCTGTGCGTGGTCGGACGGCGCGCCTGCCCATCGGCACCGGACCGGTGGGGAGGCGCTCCCTGGAGGGACTGCCCCGAACGGGGCGGGGCAGTCGGCCGGGACGTCCTGCACGCGGCGGGCGCGGGGCGGGCCGGGGCACGGACGCGGCGCTCGTGCCGGGCTCCGGAGGGGGGCCTCAGCCGCGCAGCCCCGAGGCGCGGACCGTGATGTTGAGCCGCCCGTCCAGGCCCAGGCCGGGCGGCGCGGTGCCGGGCCGGGTGCGGGGGACGCCGTGGTAGGCCATGCGGGAGGGGCCGCCGAAGACGAACAGGTCCCCGCTGCGCAGTTCGACGTCGGTGTGGGGCCGGGTGCGGGTCTCGGTGTTGCCGAAGCGGAACACGCAGGTGTCGCCGAGGCTGAGGGAGACCACGGGTTCGCGGGAGAGCTCGTCGCGGTCCTGGTGCATGCCCATGCGCGCGTCGGCGTCGTAGAAGTTGACCAGGGCGACGTCGTAGGGGTCGGCGCCCGGTCCGGGAGGCGTGCCGTAGGCGGCCTCCACGGCCCGGGCAGCCAGGTCGCCGAGCAGGTCGGGGAAGGGCTGGACGGGTGTGCCGTCGGGCAGGAGACGTGCGTAGGAGTAGGACTGCCGGCGCCGGGAGGGACCGGGGTCCCGCGCGCCCCGCCTCTCGGCGTGGGGGTTGGGGCCGGGGCTCCAGTGCCAGCCCAGACTGACCGTCCGCACGCTCATCACCCCGCCGCGCGGCATGGCGTGGCGGCGCATCCCGGCGGGCCCGCGCGCCCAGTCACGGCAGCGCCGGACCAGGTCGGCCTGGTCCTCGGGGCTCAGCCACCCGGGCACGTGCACGGCGCCGGGCGCCACCTGCGCGGGCGGGCGGTCGAACAGCGCGTCGCTCATGAACACATGCTGCCCCGCGCGGGCGGTGGGCGCCAGCGCGGGGCAGTGGCGGAGCGGGTCAGCGGCGCAGGAGTTCGCGGACGTTGACCACGAGCAGCAGCACCACGATCACCGCGATGGGGACGGTGATGGCGATGCGCCAGTTGACCACGAACGCGGCCACGACCCCCACGACGAGCCCGACGACCACCGCGATGACCGCCAGCCCGATGAGGTACTGGACGAACTTGCGGCGGGCCACGGAGTCGACGGCGGCGAAGACCACGACCACGCCGATCATCGCGTAGAAGGTGTACTGCCCGTTCAGGACGAACATGGGCAGCGCGAGCGAGATCAGCAGGAGCGGGGTGCTCAGGGCCACCCACAGGTGCAGGAAGCGGGTGGAGCGCTGCGTCCCCGAGGAGTAGGGCAGGTGCGGGGCCTTGAGGTGCCCGGTGGGCGAGGGCACCAGGGGCGTGTCCGCGGCCAGGGCGCGCAGGTGGGTGTCGCGCTCGTCGGCGGTCAGCACACGGGTCTCGTAGACCTCGCCCAGCTCCATCTCCAGGGCGGCGATGCGCTCGGCGTACTCGCGGGCGCGGGGCCGTGAGTGGGCCTCGCGCTCCAGGACGATGCGGGCCGAGTGGAGCTGGCGCAGGCGGTCGCGGCGGCTGATGACATCGGCGTCCAGGGCACGCAGCCGATCGTCCAGGGCGCGCACGTGGGCGCGCAGCTCGGCGCGGGCGGCGGGTTCGGTGGGGGCGACCTTCTGGAGGCCCACCCACGCCAGCGGGTCGGCCCAGGAGCGGCGGATGGTGCCGTCGCGCTCGTAGCGCGGGCCGCTGGGGGCGCGCTCGCCGTCGAAGAAGTCGCCGGTGTCGCGTCCCCACAGGCCGCGGAACCCCGTCAGCCAGGAGGTGTCGTCGTCGATGAGGACGGCCGACCACTCGCGGTCGCCGCCGGGGCCCAGACGCATGCCGTCGCCGCGGGCGTAGTCGACGAAGGGGACGCCGATGCCGTGCCGGTTCAGGGCGCTGTCGGCCCGGAAGATGCGGTGGGTGATCCACCGCCAGGCGCGCATGGGGCCGCGTAGGAAGGAGGGGTCGACCTGGATGAGGTAGTCGCCGGGCAGCATCTGGTGGGAGTGCGACCCCGCGCCGACGTAGACGATGGGGTGGTCGCCGTCCCGGTGCAGGTCGGGGTCGTCCCAGCTGCGGCGCAGGTCGTCGCCGTGGTACTCGTGCGAGGAGGCGCCCACCCAGACGGGGCGGGTGGTGCCGTCGGGGTTCTGCACCACGTAGACGGTGACGCGTTCCCAGTCGGCCTCGTGGTCGTTGACGCCGCCGTAGATGGTCCGCCAGTCGTTCATCGCGTAGAAGAACCAGTACTGGAGGATGGTGTAGCCGCCCTCGCGGGTGACGCGGCCGTAGTAGGTGACGCCGCCGTTGTCGACGCGCTCGCGGTAGCGGGTCACCGCGGCGAAGGTGAGGCCGCCGGGGACGGCCCCGCGGATGAGCAGGGAGAGCTTCATCAGGATGTCCAGGACCCGGCCCAGGACTCCGACGGCGGCCAGGCGGCCGCTCTTGGGGATGACGGTGCGGGCCACGCCCTTGTAGCGGCGGGCCTCCTCGCGCAGGGTCTCCTCCTGGACGAAGCGCAGGTGCTTGTGGCGTCCGGGCCACTCCTCCTCGGCCCGGGAGAGCCGGTCGAGGGTGAGTTCCCCGGCCGGGACGAGACGGCTCTCGCCGCCGCCCGGCTCCTCGATCCACAGGCTGCAGTTGCGTACGTAGGCGTCCACGTCGGTGGGGAAGAAGAGCTCCCCCTTGGTGCACATGAGCACCGGTTCGTAGGCGCGGAGGAGTTCGAGATCAGATTTCGCGGCCATGGTTCGCACCAAGCTAGTGCATTCCGGAGACGCTCCGTACCGGTGCGGCGAAGTGGCGCGAGTGACGGATGTCGCTTGTGGGACGGGGCTGGCGCGCGCATCCCAGTACTGCGTTCCAGCGAGGAAACCACTTGCCAACTTGGAAAGTGAGTGTCATGCTGGCAACAGGTTGAACGAACGGAGAACGACATGCACAGGGACGAGGCGCTGGACGCGCTGGAGCGGGCGGAGACGGTGGGGACGCGGGTGCGCTCGCGAGGCGGGTGGTACATGCTGTTTTCGGCCCTGTTCGCGGCTTCGACCTTCGCCCTGACCGTGGTGATCGGCCTGTTCCCGTCACCGGTCTCGATAGCCGTGACCACCGTGGGGTTCTTCGTCGTCGTGACGGCTCTGCTGATCTTCGCGGCCCGCCAGCCGGTCTCCCCGCGACTGTTCGGGCCGCTGCACGTCATGGCGATGCTCGGCTGGGGAACCGTCTACGGCGTGACGCTGTTCGTCGGCAACCGCTTCTTTCCCGGGGACCCGGTGTGGTGGGTCTCCGGAGCCGCCCTGGGCGCGGTCCCCCCGCTGGTCGCGGGATGGCTGGCGACTCGCGGAGGCAGGAGCGCCTGATGGAGCATCCCCGCAGCAGACTGGACGAGGTGATCCACTCCCCCGTGCGCTTCTCGGTCGTGGCGGCGCTGGCCGCCGTGGACCGCGCGGAGTTCCGCTTCGTGCGCGACACCGTCGAGGTCTCCGACTCGGTCCTGTCCAAGCAGGTCACGGTGCTGGAGAACGCGGGCTACGTGAAGGTGCACAAGGCCGCGGTGGGGCGGCGCACCCGCACCTCCCTGTCACTGACCGCTGAGGGGCGGGCCGCCTTCGAACAGCACGTCCGGGCGCTGCGCGACATCGCCTCGGGCGCGTACGTCCACGTCCCCGACCCCGAGTGACCCCGTCTCCTCAGATCGCCCGTCCCTGGACCGCCTGGCCCTGGACGGCCGGTGCCGTCTCCGGAGGAGTCCGCGTGCTCACGGGCTCCTCCTCCCGGGCGGGGGCAGGCACGGCGGGCCTCTGGGAGCCGTCGCCCCGGGCCGCTCCCGCGCCCGCGACCACCACCAGGGCCATGCCCGCGACCTGCACGAGGGCGGGCGCCTGGCCGATGACCACCAGGCCCATCACCAGGGCGACCGCCGGTTCCAGACTGGAGAAGGTGCTGTAGGCGGTGCGGCTCATCCGCTGGAGGGCCACCATCTCCAGCAGGAAGGGCACCATCGGGAACAGCAGCGCGATGAGCAGGGTGAACAGCACCAGGTCGAGGTCGAAGTCGGCGACCAGGCCGGGGACGCCCAGTGGCGCGCTGACCACCGCTCCCACGGTCATGGTCAGGGCCAGGCCGTGTACGGCGCCGAACCCGGCGCCCACCCGCTGGGTCAGCACGATGTAGCCCACCACGCAGACCGCACCGGCCAGGGCGAAGCCGACCCCGACCAGGTCGAGCTCGCCCTGCCAGGGGCGGGTCAGGCAGAGCACGCCCGCGACCGCGGCGAGGATCCACACGAGTTCGCGGCGGCGGCGCATGGCGGCCACGGCCACCACGAGGGTGCCGAGGAACTCGATGGAGGTGGCGGTGCCGAGTTCGATCCGCGCCGTGGCCTCGGAGTAGAACAGCATCATCCCCGCGCTCGCTGTGCCCAGGATCACCACGGCGCCCAGTTCGCGCCGCGTCGCCGCGCGTACGGCCCGCCACAGGGAGCGACCGCCCAGGGCCAGCAGCAGGAGCGCGGCCCAGGTCAGCCGGAGCCAGGTGACGGTGGCGGGGCTGGCCTGGGCGAAGGCGGTGACGGCCAGCGCGCTGCCGGTGTGCAGGGTGAACATGCCGATGAGCAGCATGAACGGCGCCGGTACCCCGAAGCGGGCACGGCGGAGCGAGGGCACGAGAGAGCGGATCACTCGACCATTGCATCGACGGGGTTCGTTTCTGTCCACGGACCATTGGTTGACGGACCATGTAGTTTCGGTGGATGGATTTCACCCGGTTGCGCCTGCTGGTCGAACTGGAGCGGCTGGGCACGATGGCCGCGGTGTCCGAGGTCACGGGCATGAGCACGTCGGCGGTCTCCAAGCACTTCGCCGTCCTGGAGCGGGAGGCGGGCGTTCCGCTGATCGCACCCGACGGGCGGCGGGTACGCCTGACCCCGGCCGGGCGGCGGCTGGCCGAGCACGCGGTGGGCATCCTGGCGCGGGTGGAGGCGGCGCGGGCGGAGTTCGACGGCGAGGGCGAGCCGGTCGGCCGCGTCGACCTGGTGATGTACACCACAGCGGCGCCCCTGGTGCTGCCCGCGCTGCGCCGTCTGCGGCGCGACCATCCCGGGATCGACATCCACCTGACCGAGCACGAGTCCGAGCACGCGTTGGAACTGCTCCAGGACGGGCGGGCGGACCTGGGGGTGGTGTACCAGTACAGCCTGCTTCCCCGGGATTTCCCGGGGACACTGACGGTGCACCCGATCGGGAGCGAGGACCTGCTGCTCGCCCAGCCCTCGGAGGGCGCCGACAGCCGCGCCCTGACCCGGCGGCGGCTGCGGGAGCTGACGGACGCGGCGTGGATAGCCAGCCCCTACCGGCGCGACGAGGAGGCGCTGGTGCAGCGCATGTGCGCCGAGGCCGGGTTCACGCCGCGCATCGTCCACCGGATCGACAACCTGGAGCTGTTCGAGGAGCTGGCGGCGGAGGGCCTGGGGGTGGGCGTGGTGCCGCGGCTGTCGGCGGTGACCCGGCGCGGGGTGGCGCACGCGCCCCTGGGCGAGCTCGGCGGAGTCCGCCGTGTCTACCTGGCGGGCCGCACCGGCGGATGGGCGTGGAAGCCCATCCGGCTGGTGGCGGAGTACCTGCGGGAGTCGGCCGCGAGCGTGCTGGGCGGAGTGGCCGGATAGTGCCGGAGCCCGCGGACGGAGCGAGGGGGCTCGGGTGGCGCGGGCAGGGCCGGAGACCTCAGCCCGCGATGGCGAAGGGCCCCACCGACGGCACGGGAACCTTGCTGGCGGCCTCGCGCATGGCGGTGAGCAGGGGCTCGGGCGAGGAACCGGCGCGGGAGAGGGCGACGATGTGCCGGCGCGCGCTCTCGCGCACACCCCGCACCACGATCCGCGGCGTACTCAGGCCCGTCCAGGCCAGGCGCGGCATCAGGGCGACGCCCAGCCCGGCCTGCACCAGGGAGAACACGGCGCTGAAGTCGTCCACGGTGTGCACCACGCGGGGCTGGAAGCCCACCTGGTGGGCGGCGCCGGACACGCACTCGTGCCAGGCGGTGCCGGGCGCGGACAGGATCCAGTCCTCGTCGGAGAGGTCCTCGGCCAGGTGGAGGCTGGTGCGCGCGGCCAGCGGGTGCTGGTAGGGCAGGATCGCGTCGAACAGTTCGACCATGACCGGGTCGACGCGAAAGTCGGGGTCGCCGCTGGCGGGCAGGTGGCCGGTGGACATGGTCAGGGCCATGTCCAGGCGGCCCGAGCGCACCATCTCGGCGCTGTGCTCGGGGTCGGCCTGGACGACCTCGAAGGACCAGTCCGGGTGACTCGTGCGCAGGCGCGCCAGGGCCGGGGCGATGAGGTCGCTGATTCCGGTGGAGAAGGCGCCGACGCGGACGACGCCGCGGTCGCCCTCGGCGTACTCGGCCAGGTCGGCGGTGGCGCGCTCCATCTCCGCGAAGATGACGTGCGCGCGCTTGAGCAGGACCCGGGCGGCCCCGGTGAGCAGGAAACGGCGACCGTTGCGTTCGACGAGGGGGACCCCGGCCTCCTTGGCCAGGGCGGCAAGCTGCTGGGAGACCGCCGACGGGGTGACGTTGAGCGCCTCCGCGGTCGCCGCCACCGTGTGGTGGTGGTCGAGTGCCTGGAGGAGCTGTAGCCGCCGAACGTCGATCATGACCTCCAACTTATGGCAGTACGTACAGATTTCAGGGTGGTTTCGCACGCGTTGCACAGGTTAGGGGCGTGATTCCATGCACACTGTCAGCGAGCCCCCCACCAAAAGAAAAAACCGTTCTTCTTCTCTTTTGGCAATCTCCGACCCCTCTTTCTCCGTGTCGAGCACGTTCCGGTCGATACAGACACGTACAGTCGGTTCCACAGCTCAACCACGGGTCAGCCCCGGGGGGATCAGCACCCAATGCTGGTGAAACGGGTGAGAAAAACATGCAAAATTCGCTGATGACCAAACCTCGACAGTCTGACGTCGGTGTGCTCAGCTTCCGCTACCTGGGAGCTCACGAGGTGGAGGAACTCGCGGACCTGTGGGGCGCCCTCCACCAGCAGCACACCCTGACGGCCCCGCACCTGGCGGACATCATCGGCCCTGTGAGCCTGGACGAGTCCTGGAGGCGCCGCCGCGCCCAGTACACGGCCTGGCTCGCCGACCCCGAGACCCTGGCGATCCTCGCCGAGAGCAACGGCGACCTCGCCGGGTACGCGATGGTCACCATCCGCGACAACGCCCAGGGCAGCTGGGACCGCGGCGCGCGGGGTGCGGTGGTGCAGACCTTCGCCATCGATCCCGAGTACACCGGAAGCGGTGTGGGCTCCAAGCTGCTGGAGGAGGTGCGCCGCCAGCTCGCGGGCATGGGCGTGCGCGACATCGAGTTCTCCGCGCTGGCCACGGCCTCCGAGGACATCCGCTTCCTGGAGGAGGAGGGCTTCCGGCCCTTCGTTACCACGATGGTCTGCCGCGTGGACGCCTTCGGCGCCCACGACTAGCGCCCGGAAGAGGAACCCCCTTTCGACCTCCCGGAGGCCGGAAGGGGGTTTTGCGTCAGCCCGAGGGGGTTGGCGTAGAGCGTCCCGCGATGGTGCCCCGCAAGGGGCGGGCCCTCAGCAAAGCGCAACCGTGCGCCCGTAGAGCGCACAGCGGCGGAGCGCCGCTGTCAGCTCTACGGGCGGGTGGTCGCTGTCACCGACACACCCCCGCACCGCCCGGAGGCGAACCGCTACGCTCACACCGTGGCCTCCGACTCCAACACCTGCAACTTCCCCGGCTGCGACCGGCCGGTGCCCCGCGCCTCCTCGCCCGGCCGCCCGCCGCAGTACTGCGATCTTCCCGAGCACACCCGTTGGCGCGCCTGGAAGGAACGCCAGCGCCAGACCCAGGAGGCCGAACGCCAGGAGGAGCTGGCCCGCGCCGCCCAGGAACCCTCCGCCGCCGACTCCGCCGGGCCCGCGTCCTCCCCCTCCTTCAGCAGCGAACCGGTCACCTCCGCCCGCCTGCGCGCCGACGACCTGCTCACCCGCTTCGCCGTCCAGAGCGAGCAACTCACCGCCACCCTCCAGGCGGCCACCGAGGCCTTCTCCACCATGACCGACCCGGCCGCGGCCGAGGCCCAGGTGGAGGCCGCCCGCCTCGCCGGGGCCCGGCACGCCGCCGAGGCCGACGCCGCCCGTCTGGAGGCCGAGAACCGCCGCCGCGAGGCCGAGAGCGCCCGGCGCGTGGCCGAGGACGCCGCCGCCTCCGCCGTCTCCGCCACCCAGGAGGCCGAGCGCATCGCCGAGGAGGCCCTGGCCGCCCGGGACGCCGCCGAGGCCGAGCGCGACCGGCAGCGCACGCTCGCCGACCAGGCACGGCTCGAACGCGACGCCGCCGTCGCCGAGGCCAACGCCGGGCTGGCCACCGCCGAACGCCGCATCGCCGAACAGGCCGCCCGGGCCCGCGAGGAGCTGGAGCACGAGCGGGCCGAGGCGGCCCGGCGGCTCCAGCACGCCCGCGCCGAGGCCGAGGGGCTGCGCGCCGAGACCGCCGAGCACGCCCGCCAGCGCGACGAGGCCGTCCTGGCCGCCGAGAGCGCCCGGGCCCGTGCCGCGACCGCCGAGGAGCGCGCGGGCGAGGCCGCCCGGAGCCTGGCCTCCGAACGGGACCGCTTCGACGCCGAACTGGAGCGGACCCGCGAACGCCTGGAGTCGGACCGCTCGGCGGCCGCCGCCGAGCGCGAACGCCTCACCGCCGAACTGGAGCGGCTCCACGCCGACCGCGAGCGCCTGGCGGCCGACCTCGACACCCAGCGCCGCAACGCCGAGATCACCCTGACCGAGTCGCGGGAGGCCGCCGCCGCGCGCCTGGCCCTGGCCGAGGAGGCGCGCGACCGGGCCGTGGCCCGCGCCGAACTGGCCGAACAGCGCGCGGAGCGTGCCGAGCCACCCTCTGCCGGGCAGGACGCGGAACACACCACCACGTAACAGCCCGCTCTGAACGGCCCTGCCCCCTACGGATGTCCAGTCAGTCACCTAAGTACCGGTTCGTCCCGGTCTAGGATGGGAATCGTGCGAGACCTGGGAACCACTGGAGACACCGGACCGATGAGCGTGGGTGGTTCCCCCGGCGAAGGATCAGGACCCGAACGCGTCGAGGTGGGCGAACGCCCCCACCCCAGGGTCGACCTGCGGGCGCTGTTCGGACTCCAGCCCGGCGCCTGGGCGTGGACCACCGCGGTCAAGGCCGCCGTGTCCATGTCGCTCTCCTTCGCCCTGGCCACGTGGCTGTTCGGCTCCGAGGTCGGCACCCTGGCCGCCCTGGGCTCCATGACCGTCCTGTACGAGAAGAAGACGCCCTACGTCTACCGGTCGGCGGCCCTGGCCCTGGTCGGCCTGGGCTTCGTCGCCAGCGTCGCCCTCGGCTCCCTGGCCTCGGCCCTGGCCTCCTGGGCGCCCGTGTTCTCCATCGGCCTGACCGCCGGAATCGCCACGTGGGTGTGCGCCGCCTGGCGGGTGGACAGGCCGGGCCCCCTGTTCTTCGTCCTGGTCGGGGCGATCTCCACCATCGCCCCCGGCGGCCTGGCCGACGTCCCCCTGCACGCCCTGGTGGCCGCCCTCGGCGCGGCCATCGGCTGGTCGGTGTCGATGTCGGGCGCGCCCGTGCGCGCCCGACACCCCGAGTACCGCGCCGTGGCCGGGGCCTACCGCCAGCTCGGCTCCCTGCTGCGCGCCGTGGGCACCCCCGACCTGGACCACGCCCAGCACGAGGCCTCGGTGGCAGTGGCCGACGCCTGGCGGATCGTCCTGCTGGCCCAGACCCGCGGCTACCGCACCAGCCCCGAGGCCGCCCGGCTGCGCTCCCTGCTGCGCTGGGTCTCCGACGTGCACCTGGCCACCACCCAGGTGTGCATGGCGCGCCCCACGACCCTCCCCGAGAAGGCCGCCGACTTCGCCGAGCGTATGGCGCGGGCCGTGGCCGACCCCTCGCGCGGCCCCGACCCCGACGAACTCGACGAGCTGCGCCGGGGCCTGCGCCCCCGCTCCCTGGAGGCCCGGCTCTACAGCCAGCTGGCCCGGGCCGCGCAGGCCGCGCGCCGCTCCTCCCACGATGACGACGAGCACGCGGCGACCCTGCACGACGAGCGCTATCCGGCGCTGTGGGACGCGCTGCGCTCCAGCCTGGGGTCGGACTCGCTGGTACGCCCCACCGCGCTGCGCATGTGGGTCACGGTGACCGCGGCGGGCGCGTTCAGCCTCCTGCTGGGCCTGGACCACTACTACTGGGTGGGCCTGACCGCGACCGCCGTCCTCCAGGCGGGCAGCGTGGTCCTGACCATGAACCGGGCCCTCCAGCGGTCGCTGGGCACCCTCGTGGGCGTGTTCATCGGCGCCGCGCTGATCGCGGCGCACCCGCCGCTGGTCGTGGTCATCGTGCTCGCCGCGCTGTTCCAGGGGCTCACCCAGCTGGTGGTGGGCCGCAACTTCTTCTACGCCTCGGTCCTCGTGACACCGATGGCGCTGCTGCTGGCCGGGACCGCCGCGCCCGACCCCATCACCGACCTGGCCGGGTCGCGCATCATCGACACCGTCGTGGGTTCGGTGTTCGGCCTGCTGGGATCGCTGCTGCTGTGGCGCAGGGCGTCGGCGACCCGCCTGCCCCAGGCCATCACGAGCGTGCTGGAGACCTCGCGCGAGTGCATCATGGCGGTCCTGGACCAGGACGTGGAGATCGGTCCCGAACGGCGCTACCGGCTGCGCAGGGACATGCGCGCGGCCCTGGTCAACCTGCGCGGGGTCTACGACAGCGCGATCGGGGACGCGCCGCGCGCGGCGTCCACGCTGCCGCTGTGGCCGGTGGTGGTGGCCACCCAGCGCACCGGCTACCTGGCGCTGTCGGCGCTGGCCCGGGACAGGCCCGAGTCGTCGGGCGCCATCACCCTGCAACGGGTGGACCTGGCCTTCGGCGAGCTCATCTCCTCGATGCGGGAGCGCCGCACGCCCCGCATGGGCGCGATCCCCCGGCTGCCCGCCTACCCCAGGATCAACATGGAGCTGCGGGCCCTGTCCAACGCGATGACCAGCGCGGTCGCCCAGGACGAGCGCGCGGCGCGCCAGGAGGCCGAGCGGCGGGCCCAGCGCGAGCACCGCCGGGCCCAGAAGGACCTGGACGCCGACCTGTGACCCCGCCCCGGGCCCACCCCCGGCCACCGGGGGCACGGCCGGTCAGTCGACGAGGGCGAAGGCCCGCACGGGGAAGGCGGCCATCCCGCGGATCTTGGCGGGCACCGCGAAGAAGGTGAAGCCCTCCTCGGGGAGCTGGTCGAGCAGGCACAGGTGCGAGACGACGGGGACACCGGCGGCGAGCAGGACGGCCAGCGCCGGGCGTGCCCCCTCGGTCGCGGGCGAGGGGTCGTCCACGCCGACCGCGTCGATGCCCACCAGGGTGGCGCCGCCGTCGACGAGCACCTTGGCCGCGTCCTCGGTCAGGTACGGGTGCTCGGGGTGGCCGTAGGACTCGGTGCGCCAGTGCCGGTCCCAGCCGGTGCGCACCAGCACGGCGCGTCCGCGCACGTCCAGGCCGGAGAAGGCCTCCGGCCCGACCCGTGCGGCGTCGGTGGAGACGACCACGCCGGGCAGGTCGGCCACGCGGGACAGGTCCAGGTCGGCCAGGTCGGCGCCGTCCCGGTAGCGGTGGGCGGGCGTCTCCACGTAGGTGCCGGTGGCACCGACCATCGTGACGCGGCCGCTGCTGGTGCCGTGGCCGGGAACCGCGCCCGGGACGGCGGTGCGCTCCTCGACGGCGGGTTCCGGCAGGCCCGGAGAGGTGGTCATCCCGTCGGTGATCTGGTGGCTGACGTCGACCAGTTTCGGCATGGCTGTTCTTCCTCGCTCGCGCGTCCGGAGAAAAGACCCCTGACCTGCACCAGAGGTCTAGACCATAGCCTAGCGCCTGTGACCGGCGCCACGGCACCCGCGTCCGGCCCTGATCACGCCCTCCGGCCACGTCCTCCACCCCGCGGCCCCGATAAGCTCGGGAGACACGGACACGGGAGCCCTCCGCACGTCCGTCACCCCCGCACGGACCCACCCCACCCCGAGAAGAGGCGACCGAGTGACCCTGTACGGAGCGGCCAAGACCGTCATCGCGCCCGCCACACGCGTGGTGTGGCCCCAGCGCGTGGAGGGCGCGCACCACGTCCCCCGTCGCGGTCCGGTGATCCTGGCCGTCAACCACCTGGCGCTGATCGACCCGCTCTTCATCGGCGTGGCCTGCCCCCGGCCGGTGCGCTTCATCGCCAAGCAGGAGCTCTTCGACGAGGGGACCCTGCCCCGGCGGCTGTTCACCCGCGCGCTGCGGGCCATCGGCCAGCTCTCGGTGGACCGGCGCCCGGGCCAGAGCGCCCAGGAGGCCATGGACAACAGCCTCGGGGTGCTGGAGAGCGGCGAGGTCTTCGGGATCTTCCCCGAGGGGACGCGCTCCCCCGACGGCCGCCTCTACCGCGGACAGACGGGTCTGGCCTGGCTGGCGTTGACCACGGGCGCCCCGGTGGTGCCGGTGGCGCTGGCGGGGACCGAGCGGATCCTGCCTCCCGGCCGCAGGGTGCCCTCCCTCAACCGCGTGGGCGTGCGCTTCGGCGAACCGGTGGACCTGTCGCCGTGGGAGGGCCAGGCGGACAGGGCGCGCCCGCGCCGCGAGGCCACCGACGCCATCATGGCCGCCATCGCCAAGCTGTCCGGGCAGGAGCAGGTGCCCCGGTTCGCCGCCTCGGTCAAGGCCGAACTGGAGCAGGGTCGCCCCTCGGGCAAGTAGGGTCGCTCTTCGGGGGAGCGGACTCCCCCTCCCCCGCGGGCGGCCCCCAGAACGCGGAACCGCCCCGGTGCGCGGTGACTTTCTTCACAGCCCATTCGGAACTGGGGAACCGGTGACAGGGCGTTGACCTCTGGTTGAGGGACCTTTCAGGGCACCGGCGACAGCCTCCCGACCTGGTCCTACCAGGTTCTGCCTGAGCCGACGGCCCCGCGGGGCCCCGGGGCCCACCACGCGGCCCTGGGGCGGGGAGCGGAATTCTCTACCTTTATAGTAGGTTTTCCCGGTGCCAACACCGGATAGATTAGGCAAGCCTTACCTTTTGATGGCGTCCGACTCTGGCGCGAAGACTTGGAGCTGTGCGATGACGCGACCACTGCGAGTGGGAATCGTGGGTGCGGGCCCCGCGGGGATTTACGCCGCGGACCTGCTCACCAAGGACGAGACCCTGTCCGCGTGCGGCACGTCCGTCAGCATCGACATCCTCGACAAGCTGCCCTCCCCCTACGGCCTGGTCCGCTACGGCGTCGCCCCGGACCACCCCCGGATCAAGCAGATCCAGGGTGCGCTGCACAAGATCCTGGACAAGCCGGAGATCACCTTCTACGGCAACGTCGAGTACGGCGTGGACCTCAAGCTGGAGGACCTGCGCCACCACTACGACGCGGTCGTCTTCGCCACGGGCAGCGACCGCGACCGGCCGCTGGACATCCCGGGCATCGACCTGCCCGGCAGCCACGGCGCCGCCGACTTCGTCTTCTGGTACGACTCCCACCCCGACGTGTCGCCGTCCTGGCACGTGGAGGGCACCAGCGTCGCCGTGATCGGCGCGGGCAACGTCGCCGTCGACGTCGCCCGCATCCTCGCCAAGAGCGCGGAGGACCTGCTGGAGACCGACATCACCGACAACGTGTACGAGGGGCTGCGCGCCAAGCAGGTCACCGACGTCCACGTCTTCGCCCGCCGCGGCATCGCCCAGTGCAAGGCCACCCCCATGGAGCTGCGCGAGCTGGACAAGCAGCCCGGCGTCGAGGTCATCGTCTACCCCGAGGACTTCGACATGGACGAGGGGAGCCTCCAGGCCTGCGAGGACTCCAACCAGGTCAAGACCAACGTCAAGGTCCTCCAGAACTGGGCGATCCGCGACCCGCGCGGCGCCGAGCGCCGCCTGCACCTGCACTTCCTGCACAGCCCGGTGGCCGTGCTCGGCGAGGACCGCGTCACGGGCTTCCGGACCGAGCGCATGGAGCTGACCGGCGACGGCGGCGTCCGGGGAACCGGCGAGTACGTCGACCACGAGGTGCAGGCCGTCTACCGCGCCATCGGCTACCTGGGCTCGCCCCTGGCCGACCTGCCCTTCGACGAGGAGCGCGGCGTCGTCCCCAACGCCGAGGGCCGGGTCCTGGACCTGGACGAGGAGCCGATGGACGGCGTGTACGCCACCGGCTGGATCAAGCGCGGTCCCGTGGGCCTCATCGGCCACACCAAGGGCGACGCCCTGGAGACGGTCACCAACCTGGTGGCCGACCGCGAGGCCCTCACCCCGGCCTCCGAGCCCGACCCTGTCGCCTTCCGCGCCCTGCTGGAGGCGCGCGGCGTCCACTACACCACGTGGGAGGGCTGGCAGCGGATCGAGGCCCGCGAGGAGGAACTGGGCGCCGAGCGCGGGCGCAAGCGCCTCAAACTCCTCTCCCGTGACGAGCAGACCAGCATCGCGCGCCAGGAGTAGCCTCCGGTTCGCGGGCTTCCCGGCCGGTCCCGTGCCCCTCTGCGGGACCGGCCACCGCATTCCCCGCTTCGCCCGTGAGTACCGTGAGATTGCGCATGCGCCGCATCTGCCGGTAGCGGAACAACGGCCCGGCCCGATGGGTTAGAGTCACTGTTGGTCGGTGTGGTAGCAAGTGTCCCCCGGGCCTCAACAACCGCCTTCGCGGAATACCGCGTCCGGCCCCGCCTCCGGGTGGGTGACCGTACGGCCAGGAGCCCCGTTGTGCCCCGCGCCGAGAGGCGACCGCCATGCCGACCCTCATCCTCGTGCCCCGTTCCCACCGAGGTGGGAGCGGGGCATCGTGGTATTTCCAGCCATCCCCAGTGAAGGACGGTCAGGCGTGGACGAACGGTCCCCCCGGCAACCGGATTCCTCCGGGCCGCCCGAAGCATCGCACGAGTCCCCGGCGGCGCACCCCTCGCGCCCCGCAAACCCCTACCGCATCCCCCAGCGCACCCAGGGGCCTCCGCCCGCGGACACCGGCGGCCACGGACACCCCGATCCCGCGGAACCGGTGACCCCGTCCGCGCCCGTTCCCGGCACTCCCCCGCAGCCCGACTTCCCGGAACCGTCCGCCGGGTCCTGGAACGCACCCGCCTCCTGGGACGAGCCCCCGCGCGGGGGACCCGCCGACGAGGGCTGGAGCGCCCCCTACCCCTCGGCGCAGGGTCCCTCCGGCGACTGGAACGGGTCCCGGGACGACGAGGCGCACGACTCCTGGCAGGACGCCCCGGCCTCCCGGCACGGCGTCCGCGAGCCCGCCGCCGGACACGGTCCCGCGGACGGCCGCACCGACACCTGGGACGACGACCCCTACCCGGGTCAGCCCGTCCACCACGGCGACACCCCCTATCCGGGCGAACCAGACGACCCGGCGCAGGAGCACGGCGGCCGCGGGGAGACCGGTCCCCAGCACCGCCAGGGATCCCCGGACGGCTTCGAGTACCTCTACAGCGGCGGCGGCCCGGGCTCCGGCGGACCGGACGACCCCGACCGCTACGGGGGCGACGGCTACGGGAACGACGACTACGACTCCGGTCCCCCGCCCCGCAAGTCGCGGCGCGGCCTGCTCATCGGCGTGCTCTCCGCCGTCGTGGTGCTGCTGCTCGTCGGCGGCGGCGCGTCCTGGTACGTCCTGACGCTGCCCGAGCCCGAGGAGGCCACCGCCGAGTACGAGGCCGCCTGGGAGGCGCAGGACTACGAGCGCCTGGCCGCGGTCACCCGGGGCGGCGACGCCGCCGCGGTGCTCGGCGGGATCGACTCCGGGCTGGGCGTCGACTCCATCGCGGTGGAGGTCGGCACGGTGACCGCCGACGGCGGCACCGGCAGCGCGCCCTACGAGGTCACCGTGTCGCTGACCAACGCCGACGACTGGGGCTGGGAGGGCGAGCTGCCCCTGGTCCGCGAGGACGGCGAGTGGTGGGTGGAGTTCTCCTCCGAGGTCGCCTACCCCGGCCTGGGCGAGGGACAGGTCCTGGCCCGCACCGCCGTGTGGGGCGAGCGCGGCAACATCCTGGCCGCCGACGGCACCGCCCTGGACGGCGGCAACGTCTCCGGTTCGCTCCAGATGATCGCGGGCTCCCTGGGCGAGGCCACCGCGGAGGACGTCGAACGGCTCGGCCCGGCCTACAGCGTCGGTGACACCGTGGGCGTCAGCGGCCTCCAGCGCACCCACGAGGAGCGGCTGGCCGGAGAGGCCGCCACGACCATCCTCATGGTCGACGCGGCCGCCGCCGAGGACAGCGACTCCCTGGAGGCCACCGAGGAGAACACGGTGGCCACCCTGGACGGCGCTGACGGCGAGGACATCACCACCAGCATCGACATGGCCGTCCAGAACGCGGCCTCCAACGCCATCATCGACTCCCCCGACCCGGCGGGCCTGGTCGCGGTGCGCCCCTCCACCGGGGAGATCCTGGCCGCGGCGAACGTGCCCGGCGGGTTCAACCGGGCCTTCGAGGGCCAGTACCCGCCCGGATCGTCGTTCAAGATCATCTCCTACAGCTCGCTGCTGGACAACGGGATGAGCATGGACGCCACCATGAACTGCCCCAAGGAGTACGACCTGGGCGGGTGGCCGTTCGTCAACGCGGGCGACGCCGAGTACGGCGCCCAGACGGTGACCGAGGCGTTCGCGACCTCCTGCAACACCGCGCTGGTGGAGCAGGTCGGCGACCGGCTCAGCTCGGACACGCTCCAGGCCAGCGCCGAGCAGTTCGGCATGAACGCGCCGCTGGACATCGGCGTGCCCACGCTCGAACCGTCCTTCCCGCCGGTGGACAGCGCCACCATGCTGGGCGCCCAGAGCATCGGCCAGGGCCAGATCCTCACCTCGCCGCTGCACATGTCCACGGTGCCCGCCGCGGTCGCCGACGGTTCCTGGCGCCACCCGGTGCTGGTGACCGAACCCGCCCAGGAGGGCCTGCCCGAGCCCCGGGCGATCGCCCAGGCCGAGGCGCTGCGGACGATGATGCGCGCGGTCGTCACCGAGGGCACCGCCGAGGACGTGCCCTTCCAGGGCGAGGTGCACGCCAAGTCGGGTACGGCCGAGTTCGGCACCGCCGAGGACGCCGACGAGGACGGGGAGCTGCCCAGCCACGCCTGGATGGTCGGCTTCAAGGGCGACGTGGCCTTCGCCGTGGTGGTCGAGGGCGGTGGCGGCGGCTCGTCCGTGGCCGGTCCCCTGGCCGCCAGCTTCACCAACGCCCTCTGAGACAGATCCGCCGCGACGGCGCGTACCGGCCCCGCCGGTACGCGCCGTCGGCGTCGGGGCGCCCCCGCGCCGCGCGGTGCGCCTGCGAGGGGATGTGAGCCCGCGGCCCCGGAGCGGTGCGGCGGCCCGTCCCCGGAAGCGGCCCGGCCCGCGGCGGCCTGGCCGGAAGCGGTCCGACGCGCGCGCCCGGGACGGCGTGGCCGGTGTCGGTACCGGTTTCCCTGCGTCTACGATGCTCCCGGGCTCCGCCACACGCCGCGGCCCCGTCCCCGGCCTTTCCAGGACCGGTAGCCCCCCTGTCTCCGCTTCGGGGCATGTGCTCTCCCCAAGCAGGAAAAATCCGACCCAAAACAACCAATTATTACTTTAAGCTATTTAGTGACTACTAAGAGTTAATGAGCGGGAACCCGGGGCAGATCTACGGATGGCGCCAGGAGAACGGTTCCCCCGAGGGTCGAGCTGGGGGGATCGGCGCCACCGGACCGACAGATCGTCGGTCCGCCTCGAAAGGACACAGGATGAACCGCAAGACTCTCACTCGGATCGCCTTCGCCTCCGTCGCCGTTCCGGCCCTGGCCTTCGGCGCCCCGGCCACCGCCATGGCGGACAGCTTCTTCTCGGGTGAGTCCAGCGCCGCCGGCCCCGAGGGCGCCGCGAGCCACAACGTGACCGCTGTCGCCTTCGATGGCGGCGACTACGGCCACGGCCACGGCCACGGCCACAAGGACGGCAAGGGCGACGACCACTGGAACGGTGGCGGCTCCTTCTACAAGAAGAGCGCCACCTGGGCGGGCTACGACGGCGCCGCCTCCCACAGCATCGTGAGCGGTGCGAACTAGGCATCCCGTTTCCGTCGGGCGTGACCCGACCCAACCCGAGGAGGGGAAGGACGATGGTCCGACTACGACGAGCGCTGTCCCTGACCGGTGTGGCCTTCGGCCTGGCGCTGGGTGCGCCCTCGGTCGCGATGGCCGACACGGTCTTCGAGAAGGACTTCGGCAGCGCCAGCGCCGAGGGTGCCACCATGACCGTGGTCCACAGCCGCGTCGGCGACGACGGCGAGGTCTTCTACGAGTACGTGACCTACACCGCCTCCATGCACGGAGCCACGGTGGACAGGACCACCAGCAAGGCGAACTGAGTTCCCGCGAGGTTGCGGGCGGGCGGCCTTCACGGCTGTCCGCCCCTGGTGTGCGCGGGCGCGGCGCGGTACACGCGCCCCCGCGCACGGAAGGTGGAAAGACATGCGAAACCTGCTTCGAGGCCGCGTCCTCGCGGGGATGGCGGCGGCGGCCGTGTGCTGCGCCGGTGTGACCGGCGCGGCCGACCCCGGCGACGTGTTCGCCGACGGCGGGACCCCGTCCGCGACCCAGGGGACGGGCTCCGGCGACGGCTGGCCCCCGCCGTGGACTCAGGAGGACCCTGCCGATCCCTGGCCCGAGGCCGAGGCCGAGGTCGTGCGGCTGGTGAACGACGAAAGGCCCGGGTACGGGTGTGAGAAGCTGAGCGCCCACGAGCTGCTCACCCAGGCCGCCCGGGAGCACAGCCAGGCCGAGGCCGGCGACAGCGGGTTCCCCGGCGGCGGGTTCCTCGGCAGCTCGTCGGCCAGGGACCGCGCCCGCGGCCTGGGATACGCGCACCCCTCCGGCGAGATCGTGGCCAGCGGCTTCGAGACGGCCGAGGAGGCGGTGGAGGCCTGGACGCGCCGCGGCCACAACCAGGTGCTCGCCGACTGCGAGGCCGAGCACATCGGCGTAGGCGTGGCGAAGGGCGAGGACGGCCCCTACTGGACCGTCATCCTCGGCCACGGCGACTGAGCCGGGCGCGCGGAAAGACGCCCAGCGGCTCCGGCCCGGGGCACCGGTCAGGAGGTGCCGACGGCCTCAGGCCCGTCCGGAACGGGGTCCGGTTCGGGCGCCGGGTCGCCGGTGGTCTGTGAGGTGTCGGCCGGCGCCGTCGGCGCGGACGGTTGCGGTGTGCTCGGGGTGAGTACGAACAGCATCACGAGCAGGCCCGCGGTGACCGCGGCGATCAGACCGCACGCCACCCACGGTTTCCAGCCGCCAAGACCGGGGTCGGCAGGAGCGTCGGGGTCCGCTGACCCGAAGGACTCCAGCCGTCCGGCCAGGTCCGGTTCCTCCTCGCTGAGCTGCCGCTCGATCTCCGCGAGGATTCTTCTCTCGTGCTCTCTCAGGGACATGGAACCCTCCTCGGCCACGGGGGGAAGGACTGTCGTCGCCAGACTTACAGTCTCCCCCGGGTGTACCTGAGATATCCAGGTGTGCACAGGTTTTCCGATGTGGGTTTCTATGCCCGATTCTGGGTAGAAAAATCGGTTCTCTCCGTAGGACACAACCCACCGCCCCGGACCGGCGACGCGCGCCGCGCCGACGTGGGGCCGCGGACCGGATCCGCCGGGAGTCATCCCGGGTAGCACTCGACCTCGGCGGCCTTGACCCCCGCCCACACCGCGTCCCCCCGGGACAGGCCCAGTTCGGCCAGGGCCGCCGGGCTGATGTCGGCGGCCAGGGAGGGGCTCCCCGCCAGGTGCACCCGCACCTGGTCGCCGAACCGCTCGGTCCCCTCCACCGTCAGCCGCCACACATTGCGCGGGCTGCCGTGCGGACGGTGCGGGTACAGGGCCACGGCGCGCGGCGGGAAGGCCACCAGGGCCGGGCCCCGGTGCGCCTCGTGCACCTCCACCCGGGCGGGCTCGCCGGAGCCGTCGCCGTCCAGGGCGACGGTGGTGCCCTCGGCCGTGCCGCGGAAGAGGTTGAGCCCGACCAGCCGCGCGACGTAGGCGGTGCGGGGGCGCCGCGCCACCTCGGCGGGTTCGCCCTGCTGCACCACCCGGCCCTCCTCGATCACCGCCACACGGTCGGCGAGCACCATGGCGTCGAGCGGGTCGTGGGTGACCAGCACCGTGGCCCCGTCGAACTCCTCCAGCAGGTGGCGCAGCCGGGCGCGCACGTCGATGCGGGTGCTGGCGTCCAGGGCGGCCATGGGCTCGTCGAGCAACAGCAGGCGCGGGCGCACGGCCAGGGCGCGGGCCAGCGCCACCCGCTGGGCCTGGCCTCCGGAGAGTCGGCGCGGCCGGACGCGGGCGTGCGCGGACAGGTCCATGTGGGCGAGCAGTTCGGCGGCGCGCTCGCGGGCCGCCGCCCGCGACAGGCCCTGACGGCGGGGGCCGAAGGCCACGTTGTCCAGGGCGCTCATGTGCGGGAAGAGCAGGTAGTCCTGGAAGACCATGCCGATGGGGCGGCGCTCCACGGGCGTGGTGGTCTGGTCGCGCCCGTCCACGAGGACCCGTCCGCCGGTGAGGGGCACTAGTCCGGCCAGGGCGCGCAGCGCCGAGGACTTGCCCGCGCCGTTGGGCCCCAGCAGGGCGAGGATCTCCCCCGGGCGCACCGTGAGGGAGGCCTCCAGGGTGAAGGTGCCCCGGCTCAGGCGCAGGTCCGCCTCCAGCGCGGGTGTGGGTTCGGGCATGGGTCCGGAGTCGGGCGTGGACTCGTCAGGGTGGTGGTTCGGGGCCATCAGGTGTTCGTCCACCTCTCGCGCAGGGTGGCCAGGACGGCCAGGCAGACCGCCAGCAGGATCAGGCTGAGCACGATGGCGGCCTCGGGGTCGCGCTGCATGGCCACGTACACGGCCAGCGGCATGGTCTGCGTGGTGCCGGGGAAGTTCCCGGCGAAGGTGATGGTGGCGCCGAACTCGCCCAGGGCCCGCGACCAGCACAGGACCGCGCCCGCCGCGATGCCCGGCAGCACCATGGGCAGGGTGACGCGGGCGAAGACGACCGCCCGGCTGGCGCCCAGCGTGGCGGCGGCCTCCTCGTAGCGGCGGTCCGCGCCGCGCAGCGCGCCCTCCACGCTGATCACCAGGAACGGCATGGCGACGAACACCTGGGCCAGAACCACGGCGGCGGGGGTGAAGGGCAGGGTGATCCCGAACCAGGCGTCCAGGTACCGGCCCACGATCCCGTTGCGTCCCAGGACCAGCAGCAGAGCGACGCCGCCGACCACGGGCGGCATCACCAGGGGGACGGTGACCAGGGCGCGCACGAGGCGGCGCCCGGGGAAGTCGGTGCGGGCCAACAGCCAGGCCAGCGGCACCCCGAGGAGCAGGGACACGGCCGTGGCGGCGGTGGCGGTGGACAGGGACAGCCACAGGGCGGCCAGCACCTCGGGCTCGGCGAGGCGGCTGCCCATGGTGGACCAAGGCGCGCTGACCAGCAGGCCCGCCATGGGCAGCACGAGGAAGGCCACGCCCAGGAGCGCGGGCAGCACCAGGATCCAGGGCGGTCGGCCGGAGCGCACACGCGGCGGACGGCGGCGCGGCGCCGCGGTGGGCTCGGCGGGGGCGCGGTCGGGCGTCATGGCACCTCGAATCCGGCGGCCCGCAGGACCTCCTCGCCCGCCGGGGAGCGCACCAGCTCCACCCAGGCGGCGGCGAGCGCGGCGTCGGAGGTGGTGGAGACGACCCCGACGGGATAGTCGTTGACCACCTCGTCGGACTCGTCGAACGCGATGCCCTCGACCCGGTCGCCCGCGGAGACGACGTTGGTGGCGTAGACGAGTCCGGCGTCGACCTCGCCGAGTTCGACCTTGGTCAGGACCGCGCGCACGTCCTCCTCGTAGGTGTCGGGGGTGATCTCCAGCCCGGCCTCGTCCAGGACCGCGCCGGTGGCCGCGCCGCAGGGGACCTCCTCGGCGCAGAAGGCGACGGCGGTGTCCCCGCCCGCGAGGTCGGCCAGTTCCTTGACGTCGGCCGGGTTGCCCGGGGGCACGACGATGCGCAGGGTGTTGGCGGCGAAGACGACGCCCCGCGCGCCGTGCTCCGCGGCCCAGTCGGGGTCCAGCCCCTCGCCCTCGACGACCCGGTCCATGGTGGCGGTGTCGGCGGAGGCGAAGACGTCGGCGGGGGCGCCGGAGTTGATCTGGAGGGCCAGGTCGCTGCTGCCCGCGAAGTTGAGGACCACCTCGGTCCCGGGGTGCTCTGTCTCGAACTCCTCGGCGAGGTCGGTGAAGACGTCGGTGAGGGAGGCCGCGGCGAAGACGTTGAGCCGGTCGCCGGGGCCCTCCCCCGAGGAGCAGGCGGAGAGGGCGAGTGCGGACGCGGTCAGGGCGCAGGCCAGGCGGAGCGCGCCGGGCCGGAGACGGCCGGGAGCACCGGTTCCCGGGTGGAGAACGCCGGACTGGAGCCAGCCGAGCGGAGCGTGTCCGGGGCGCCGGGGAACACCTGACCTGAGGTTGTGGAGGGCGCGGTCACGCATGGCGCTCCCCGGTGGTCTCCACGACCACGTTGGTGGACTTGACCACCGCGGTGGCGACGGTGCCCACCTCCAGGCCGAGTTCGTCGGCGGCCTCGCGGCTCATCAGCGAGACCACGCGGTGGGGTCCGGCCTGGATCTCCACGCTGGCCATCACCCGGTCGCGGACGATGTCGGTGACCAGGCCGCGGAAGCGGTTGCGGGCGGAGGACAGGCGCCGTGCCGGGTCCTCGTCGGTATCCGTGCGCATGAATCCGGCCAGGTCCGCGCCCCCGATCAGACGCCTCCCGGAGGCGTCACGGGTGGCGGACAGGCGGCCGGAGTCGACCCAGCGCCGGACGGTGTCGGCGCTGACGCCGAGGAGGTCGGCGGCCTCGCTGATGTGGAAGGTCGGCATGGGGACAACCTACCCCTGGCATCTACTGGGACAAAAGGGGCTTTCCGCTAGCAGATGCTTACCTTTTCGCCCTGATTCTGGGGATTTTGCGGCAGAAAGCCGCGCGGGACAGGGGGCACCGGACCGGGCGCCCCGCAGAGGAATCGGGGAACGGCTCCCCCCGGCGAACGAAGCGGGCTCCGGCCGGGGAGACACGTTCCCCGGCCGGAGCCCGCGCGCTCCTCGTCGGCAGGTCAGCCGCGCACGTCGGCGACCTCGCTGACCGGCCCCTCGGCACGGTAGTCGTCCAGCGCGGTGACCACGTATCCGACGCCGTTCTCCAGCGGTGCGGTGTCGGTCAGTGCCGTCTCCCCCGTCAGGCCCACGAGGTTCTCCGCGCTGACCGCGGCGCAGCGCTCCTCCTCCGACCCGGCGGCGGCCGCGTCGGCGGGCAGCCGGTAGACGGCGTAGAAGCGGGCGCCGTCGACGGCCTCCCACGCCACGTCGACCCCCTCGTCGGCGGCCCGGGCCGTGACCCCGCCGACCGTGCCGACCAGCGGCCCCTGGCCCTCGGGCGTGTCGGAGAGCGGCGGCAGCGCGGGGTTGCCGTAGTGCTCGTCGGCCAGTGCGGCGTAGGCGTCGGAGGCCTGCTCGCGCAGGTTCTTGATGGAGAAGTAGACGTCGCCGTCCACCTGGGGCAGCTCACCGGAGTAGTCCAGCTGGGTGCTGAGCGCGTCCTCGCCGGTCCAGCCGTCCTCGCCCACCCGGTAGGCGGCCTGGCCGATGTACAGGTCCACGCCGGTGCCCTCGACCTCCTGGGCCCACCAGTCGGCCAGAACCTCGTAGTCGGCGACGTCGAAGCCCCGCTCCCAGTACAACTGCGGTGCGACGTAGTCGACCGTGCCCTCCTGGATCCAGGTGCGGGTGTCGGCGTACTGGGCGTCGTAGGACTGGAGGCCCGAGCTGGACGAGCCGCTGGGGTCGGTGGAGTCGTTGCGCCAGATGCCGAACGGGGAGATCCCGAAGCTCACCCAGGGCTTGGTCGCCTCGATGCCCTCGTGGACGTCGGCGATGAGCTGGTTGACGTTGTCGCGGCGCCAGTCGCCCCGGTCGTCGAAGCCGTCGCCCTGCTCCTCCCAGGAGGCGTCGTCGTCGAACTCCTCGCCGTCCTTGGGGTAGGGGTAGAAGAAGTCGTCGAAGTGCACGCCGTCGATGTCGTAGCGCTCCACCACGTCGAGGATCACGCGGGTCACCCACGCGCGGACCTCGGGGTTGCCGGGGTCGAGGTAGGCCTCGTCGCCGTAGTCGACGAGCCACTCGGGGTTCTCCCTGGCCGGGTGGTCATCGGCCAGGTTCTCGACGTCGGGGTCCTGGAAGCCCACGCGGTAGGGGTTGAACCAGGCGTGCAGTTCCAGGCCGCGCTCGTGCGCTTCGGCCACCGCGTACTCCAGCGGGTCGTAGCCGGGGTCGCCGCCCTGCTCGCCGGTGAGGTAGCGCGCCCACGGCTCCAGGTCCGACTCGTAGACGGCGTCGGCGGTGGGGCGCACGTGCAGGAAGACCGCGTTGAGTCCCATGCCGGAGGCGTCGTCGAGGTAGGCGTCGAGCTCGGCCTTCTGCTCCTCGGCGGACAGGCCCGGCTCCGAGGGCCAGTCGATGTTGCGGACCGTGGTCAGCCACGCCCCGCGCATCCGCCGCTCCGCCCCGCCGTCCCCGCACCCGGCGGAGGCGGCGGTCCCTGGCCCATCGCCGGTCCCCGGCTCCTCGGCGTCGGTGCCCCGAGCGGTGCAGCCCGCCAGCAGGACGGTGGCCGCGGCGGCCGTCGCGGCCCACCGCAGCGCGGCGCGCGGCGAGGTCACGGCACGAGCCACTGAATCCATGGAAGAGGTCTCCTCTGAGGGGTCGTCGCGCACCGCCGTCACCGTGGCGTCGCACCGCGAACCAGAGTAGGCCAGACAGTCAATTTTCGGACACGATTGCGGCAAACTGTGGATAACCTCGCACCCTCCGTGCCAGGGGGCCATCCCCACAGGTCAACGGAGTGTCTGCGCGGGCGGCCACGGAGCACGATCCCTGTCAGGCAACGGCAGGGGCCGGGCCACGGGGGCGGCACCTGCCCGGGAAGGGGGCACGCCGTGCACCCCGGCCACCACGGCCGATACCGGACACACCGTCCCAGACGAGGTTCTAGACTCGGGGACCGTGAACGCCCTCCTGAGCCCGCCCCACCTGTTCGTCCGCACCGTCGCCGTGCCCGATGACACGGCCAGCCTGGTGCACCGCCTACCGGCGGACTCCCCCCTGGCCTGGCTGACCGGCGACGAGGGCATCGTGGGCTGGGGACAGGCCGCGCGGCTGGACCTGGGCGGCGAGTCCGAGACGGCCGAGCCCACCGACACCACCCGTTTCACCGAGGCGGCCCGCTGGGTGAACGCCCTCACCGAGCGCGCCGAGGTCCACGACGAGGTGGGAGTGCCCGGCACCGGCCCGGTCGCGTTCGGCACGTTCGCCTTCGCCCCCTCCTCCGCGGGGTCGGCCCTGGTGGTGCCGCGCGTGCTGATCGGTCGGCGCGACGGCCGCGCTTGGCTGACCACCGTCACCGACGCACCCGGGGCGCACCCGGCCGTGCCGCTCCGCCCGGCGTCCGCGCCGCGGCCCGTCGGCCCGCTCTCCTGGAGCACGGGATCGCTGACCGGCGAGCAGTGGATGGCCGCCGTGGCCGGTACCGTCGAGCGCATCCGCGCGGGAGAGCTCGACAAGGCCGTGCTGGCGCGCGACGCCCTGGCCGAGGCCGACGCCCCCATCGACGTGCGCACGCTGCTGGAGCGGCTGCGGCTGCGCTTCCCCAGCTGCTTCACCTTCTCCGTGGACGGCATGGTCGGAGCCACCCCCGAGCTGCTGCTGCGCCGCGAGGGCGACCGGCTCTCCTCGCTGGTGCTGGCCGGAACCCGCCCCCGGGGCGAGGACCCCGACGGCGACCGGCTCCTGGCCGAGGAGCTGCTGACCTCGGCCAAGGACGTGGACGAGCACCGCATGGCCGTGGACTCCCTGCGCACCGCGCTGGAACCGCTCACCGAGGAACTGGACGTGCCCGGGCGGCCCCGCCTGCTCGCGCTCGCCAACGTGCAGCACCTGGCCACGCCCGTGCGCGCCCGCCTGTCCCCCCGGGTCTCGGCGCTGGACGCGGTCGCGGCCCTGCACCCCACGGCGGCCGTGGGCGGTACTCCCACCGCGGCGGCCATGCGGCTGATCGCGAAGGCCGAGGGCATGGACCGGGGCGGCTACGCCGGTCCGGTCGGGTGGCTGGACGGCGCGGGCAACGCCGAGTGGGGTATCGCCCTGCGCTGCGCCCGCGTGGAGGGCGCGCGCGCCCGGCTGTTCGCCGGAGGGGGCATCGTCGCCCAGTCCGACCCGGACTCGGAGCTGGCCGAGACCGAGTCCAAGTTCCGGGTGATGCGCGAGGCCCTCACCGACCCGGTCTGAGCTCGGGCGGGACCGGAGCCCACACCCCGGTTCGGGTCTCACCGTTCGCACGTGGGTGGCGGCGCGCACGGGGGCCGCTGTCCGTACGAAGGCGGTGCTCCGCACGGGGTGGCGTTCCGCACAGGTGCCGCTGTCCGGACGGGATTTCACGGGCGTGAAACACGGCGCCGCTAGCGTGGCGCCCATGCGTGTCGACGAGGTTTCCTGGAACGATCCCGACGCCGTCGCCCTGCGGGCCGGTCAGCGTGCGGAGATCGCCGAACGGTACGGCACCCCCGACTCCGAGCCGGGGGTGGCTCCCTCCGCCGGGGACATCGCGGTGTTCGTGGTGGCCCGCGACGCCTCGGGCGAGGCGGTGGGCTGCGGCGGCCTGCGCGACCTCGGCGACGCGGCGGGCGAGGTCAAGCGGATGTACGTCCGGCCCGACCGGCGCGGCTCGGGCGCGGCGTCGCTGGTCCTGGCGGCGCTGGAGGACCGGGCCCGCGAGCGGGGCTGGAAGTGCCTGCGCCTGGAGACGGGCGACCGCCAGCCCGACGCGGTGCGGTTCTATACCCGCTCGGGGTACACGCCCATCCCCGGTTTCGGCGCCTACGCCGACGAGCCCTCCTCGCTCTGCTTCGAGAAGGTGCTCTGAGGGCTCCGCGCCCCGGGCGCAGGCCCCGGCGGACACGGAGAACCGGCCCCGGCAGCCCCCACGATGGATGCCGGGGCCGGTGGTCGTCGTCCCTACCGGCGGGAGGGGGTCCGGGCTACCTGCCGACCTCGCGGCCCGCGGTGTGCCAGATGCACACCACGGACGGACGCGGGAACTCGCCGTCGGGCCAGGTGCTGGTGGGCGCCTCGAAGCTGCCGCCGTCACCCGGGTGCTGGGGAGCCAGGAACACCGTCTTGCTGTCCTCGGTGACGAAGGGGCCGCAGGCCTCCGCGCCGACCGGGACGGTGGCGAAGGTCTTCAGCTCACCGCGGAAGCGGCCCTCGACCGGCATGACGTGCAGGCCGTCGTTGATCCCCAGGGCCCCGGGCTGGCCGTCCGTGGAGATCCACAGGTTGCCGTCCTTGTCGAAGGTCAGGTTGTCCGGCGAGGAGATCGGCATGACCTTGGACTTGTCGAAGCCCGCGTAGTAGGTGTCGTCGTCCTCGGGGTTGCCGCACACCAGCGGCACGTTCCAGGAGAAGGAGGTGGCCCCGGCGTCGTCGCCGGCCTCGACGATCTCCAGGATGTGTCCGTGCCGGTTGGGGCCGCGCGGGTTGGGCTCGTCTGCCTGGCCGGGCTCACGGGAGGAGTTGTTGGTCAGCGCGCAGTAGACCTTGCCGGTGACCGGGCTGGGCTCGAAGTCCTCGGGGCGGTCCATCTTGGTGGCGCCCATGGCGTCGGCGGCCAGACGGGTGTGGATGAGGACCTCGGCGACGCTGAAGCCGGGGACGAAGCTCTCGGTGTCGGTGCACAGCGCGATCCACTCGCCGGAGCCGTCGAACTCGCCGTCGGCGGGCAGCGCGCCGGAGCCGTCGAACTCCTCGGCGGGGCTGTTGCCGGAGAGGCGGGCCACGTACAGGGTGCCCGTCTCCAGCAGGGTGAGGTTGTGGCGGCGGGAGCCCTCGACGTACTTCTTGGCGCTGACGAACTTGTACATGTAGTCGAAGCGCTCGTCGTCGCCCATGTAGGCCACGACCCGGCCGTCGTCAGCCAGGCGGGTGGTGGCGCCCTCGTGCTTGAAGCGGCCGAGCATGGTGTGCTTGCGCGGCTCGGACTCGGGGTCGAGCGGGTCGACCTCGACGATGTAGCCGAAGCGGTTGATCTCGTTGGCGTGCTTGGAGAGGTCGAAGCGCTCCTCGAACCGCTCCCAGCGGCGACCCGTGGCGCCGGTGCCGACGCCGTAGCGCCTGGTCTCGGCGGACCCGGAGCCGTTGGCGAAGTACTGGTTGAAGTTCTCCTCGGCGGTGAGGAAGGTGCCCCACGGGGTCATGCCGCCCGCGCAGTTGTTGAGCATGCCCCTGACCAGGGTTCCGGTGGGGTCCTCCGCCGTCCTGAGCAGGTCGTGCCCGGCGGCGGGGCCGGTGATGCGCATGGGGGTGTCGGCGGTGATGCGGCGGTTGAAGGCGCGCTCACCGGTGGACAGCGCCCACTTGCCGGTGCGGCCCTCGCGCTCCAGCTCGACGATGGAACCGCCGTGGGCGGCCATGGCGATGCGGATCTGCTCCTCGCTGGCCGCGTTCCCGTCGGTGTACCCCGGGAACATCAGTTCCTCGTTGGTGTACTCGTGGTTGACCCACAGCAGGGCGTGGTCGTCGTCGAGCTGGTGGAAGCCGACGTAGTCGCAGTTGTAGCCGAACTGCTGGGCCTGCGCCTCGGCGGTCTGGTCGTACACGTCGAACTCGGGCGCGCCGGGCAGGACCGGCTCCCCCCAGCGGATGATGACGTGCTGGTCGTAGCCCCGGGGGATGGTGATCTTATCGTCGTTGTTGGGCTGGACGCTGGTGAAGGTGGGCCGCGGGGAGGGGTGGGGGCGGTCGGGGCCGCGGCGGTCGGCGGAGGCCGGGCTGAGCGCGGCGAGTCCGAGCGCGCCCGCTCCGGCGCTCACGGCACCGGCCTGGATGATGGAGCGGCGGGAGAGCGCTTTGGCGAAGATGTCCCCGAAGTAGGGGTTGTCGCTGGTGTTGGGAGCCGGGTGGAAACAGGCGTCGCCGCAGCGCAGTCTGCATGTCGCACGGGAACGACCGCCACCGACCTGGCCGATCAACGGCAGCTGGCGGTGGCGGGGCGCGGATTCGGGCACACCTTCTCCTTGGGGATCGTGCTGCTCCCACGCGCTCCGTCGGTGCGGGGTCTGACCGGGGCGCGCGGATTGTCTCCTGGTCCGACGGGGGTGCTCCGCCGGACGCTCTCGACCTTGGCCGAAATTCCAAACGCGCAGGTGAAACCGAGGTGAACGCGCCTACAACTCCGGCGCATGCCCTGGTGGGTCACGCTGGGAATCCGTGTGGACACAGATCGTCGGGTCCGGTCGTGATCATGGCGTACCGTACCCGCCGGGTCCACGTGACACGCCCGTAACCGTCCCCGGAGTTGTCGGCCCTCCCGTGATTCGGCACCGGGCGGAACGGTGCGGGGACGGGTCCGGGAACGGAAAACGGTTGCCGAGAGGAGGGGTTTCCGGGCATGCCGACGCCGGGGAGGGCGAAGAGCCGGAAAGGGCGGGCGCGGTGCCCGGTGCCGCGGTGGACGGGTTCAGGCGCGCTGACCGCCGCTGCGGCCGACGGGGACCACCATGGGCCCGCCGGTGACGGGGTCCTCCACCACGACCGCCTCCAGGTCGAAGGCCTCGCGCAGCAGTTCGGGGGTGAGCACGTCGGCGGGGGCGCCGCTGGCCACCACCCGGCCCTCACGCATGGTGATGACGGTGTCGGCGTAGCGGGCGGCGAGGTTGAGGTCGTGCAGGACCATGACGATGGTGCGCCCGCCGTGCAGGTGCAGCTCGCGCACCAGGTCCAGCACGTCGACCTGGTGGACCAGGTCCAGGAAGGTCGTGGGCTCGTCCAGCAGGAGGAGGTCCGTGCCCTGGGCCAGCACCATGGAGATCCACGCGCGCTGGCGCTGGCCGCCGGACAGCTCCTGCAACGGGCTGTCGGCCAGCTCCAGCAGACCGGTCTGCTCCAGGGCGTCGGAGACCGCCCGGTGGTCCTCGCCCGACCACTGCCGGTACCAGCGCTGGGAGGGGTGCCGTCCGCGGGAGACCAGGTCGGCGACGGTGAGCCCGTCCGGCGCCACGGGTTGCTGGGGCAGCACGCCCAGCACCTCGGCGACCTCGCGGGTGGGCACGCGGTGGATGTCGCGGCCGTCGAGCTCCACCAGGCCCGCCCGGGGCCTCATGAGCCGCCCCAGGGCGCGCAGCATGGTGGACTTGCCGCAGCCGTTGGGGCCGATGACGCAGGTGATGGTGCCCTCGACGATGTCGGCGTCCAAGCCCTCGACGACGGTGTGGTCGTCGTAGGCCAGGGTGAGGCCGCGCGCGCTCAGCCGGACCGGCGCGGAGGCGGACGCGGTCGCGGGAACAGTGCCGGGACCGGCGGTGGTGTGGGCGGTGCCCGTGGGCTCGTCGGTCATGGTGTCGGAAGTGGTGACGGTGTCGGAAGTGGTGGCGGGTTCGGACGTGGTCCGCGTTCGGGCGGGGTGTGTGGTCACGCCTGTGCCTTTCGGTTGCCGCGGACGAGCAGGTAGACGAGGTAGAGGGCGCCCAGGCAGCCGGTGACGATGCCGACCGGGAGCTGGACGCCGACCAGGTTGCGGGCGATGAGGTCCGCGGCGCAGGTCAGCGCGGCGCCGACGAGGGCGGAGAGCAGGACCGGCGGCCGGGATGTGCGGGCCAGGCGCAGTGCGATCTGCGGGCAGGCCAGCGACACGAACAGGATCGGCCCGGCGGCGGAAGTGCCGAAGGCGGCCAGGAGGACGGCCAGCACCAGCATGGCGGTGCGGGCGCGTTCGAGCCGCACGCCCAGGCCGCGGACCACGTCGTCGTCGTAGGAGAGCACGTCCAGGGTGCGCGCGGCCGCCAGTGCCAGGGGCAGGAGGACGAGCAGGGCGGTGGCGACGGGGACCGCGTCCTGCCAGGTGCGCATGGACAGGCTGCCCGAGATCCACACCATGGCCCGCCCGGTGTCGCTGACCTCCCCCAGGGTGAGCATCCACAGGGTGAGGTTCATGAGCACCGTGGACACGCCCACGCCCACCAGCAGCAGGCGGAACCCGTCGATGCCGCCCCGCCAGGCCAGTCCGTAGCACAGGGCCCCGGCGGCCAGGCCGCCGATCAGGGCCAGGGCCGGAACACCGATGTCGGCGAGGGGGCCGCTGACGATGCCGTAGCTGCCGCCGAAGGCCAGCACCGCGACCACGCCCGCGCTGGCCCCGTGGGTGACGCCGAGCAGGTCGGGGCTGGCGAGGGGGTTGCGCATGATGGTCTGGGTGATGGCGCCCGCGGCGGCCAGGGCGGCCCCGGCGAGCATGCCCACCACCACGCGGGGCATGCGGACCCGCCAGACGGTGAAGTAGTCGTCGTAGGTGGTGCCGACGACGTTGGCCCACACCCGGGCCGGGGAGAGGAACACCTCCCCGACGGAGAGGTTGAGCGCCACCAGGACGAGGAGGACCAGGGCGGTCAGCAGTCCGAGGAGGACCGGGCGGGGGCGCAGCGGGACGGAGACCGGGCCCAGGCGGAGGGCGCGGCCGCGCCTGGCGAGGCTGGCGCGGGCCCGTGCCCGGGCCTGGTCCTGGTCCTGGTGCGGGACGCGTGCGCGCTGACGGGCGCCGTGGGGGGCGGCGGTTCCGTGCGAAGCAGTGGTCCCGGCGGGGGCACCACGGCCGGAGGTCTCAGAGGGGGCGGAGGCGTCCGGAGAGGCAGGGGTCCCGGAGGAACGGGAGGTTCCGGGCGGAGTGGAGGTCATAGGGAGAGCAGCCTCCGGCGGCGGACGATGTGGACGAAGAAGGGCGCGCCGAGGAGGGCGAGCACCACGCCGACCTGGAGTTCTCCGGGCGGCGCGAGGAAGCGGCCCAGAACGTCGGCGGCCAGGAGCAGGGTCGCGCCCATCAGCGCGGAGTAGGGCAGCAGCCAGCGGTAGTCGGCGCCGACGACGCCGCGGGCCAGGTGCGGCACGATCAGCCCGACGAAGGCGATGGGACCACAGGCGGCGACGGTCACGCCGGTGAGCAGGGTGATGGCGAGCAGCCCGACGACGCGGGCGCGGCCGATCCGGAAGCCCAGGGCGCGCGCGGTGTCCTCCCCCAGTGCCAGGGCGTTGAGGGCGCGGGCGTTGGCCAAGGCGAGGACGGCGCCGACGGCGACCACGGGCGCCATGGGGACGAGGATCGAGGGGTCGCGGCCCACCAGGGAGCCCACCCGCCAGAACCGGAAGCTCTCCATGGTCGACTCGTCGAGCAGGACCAGTCCCGAGACCAGGGAGTAGCACATCCAGCTCACGGCGGTCCCGGCCAGGGCCAGGGTGATGGGTGTGGGGCCGCGCCCGGGGACCGAGCCGATGGCGTAGACCGCGACGGCGGCCGCGGCGGCGCCCGCGAAGGCGAACCAGGCCTGGGTCTGGAGCGTGGTGACGCCGAGCAGCAGGATGCCCAGCACCACGGCGAGGGCGGCGCCGAAGGTGACGCCGAGGATGCTGGGGTCGCCCAGGGGGTTGCGGGTGTGCCCCTGCATGAGGGCTCCGCCCAGGCCCAGGCTGATCCCGGCGAGCAGGCCGAGCGCGGTGCGCGGCAGGCGGATCTCGTTGACGATGATGTCGGCCTCGGCGCCCGCGGTGGAGGTCAGGGCCAGCCACACGGTTTCGGGGGTGAGGGCGCGGGCGCCGACGAGCACGCTGGCCAGGGCGGCGAGGCACAGCAACAGGAGCAGCAGGGCCAGGCCGGAGGTCCGGCGCGTGCGGCGGGCCGCGACCGCGTTGCCAGCGGAGGGCGGTGGAGCTGCCGGGGCGGCGGGGGTTCGGGGAACGGCGAGGGTTCGGGGGCTGGTGGTGACGGATGCGGGAGTCGATGCCCTCCGTGGCGGCGCCTCCTTGGACGATGCCTCCGGGGCGGTGGAGGCAGGAGCGGCGGAGGTCGGCGGCGGTTCGCTGGTCTCGCTCACCCTGTCTCCCTCTCATGACGAAAGGCCAGGCCAACCTAAGTTAGGTTTGCCTAGCCACACCTGGATACTCTAAGTTTGCCACGTCTCGACCTGAGACGTCACCTCCCCTGGTGATGTGTGCCGTTCTCGTGTTCGCAGCATGCAGTTTTCCCCCGTTTCCCTCATCGACCGGGAGCCCCACGATGACCATTCTCCCCTCCCTGCGCCGCGCGGGACTGCCCCTGTCCCTCGCCGCCTCCCTCGCCCTGGTGACCGCCTGCGGTGCGGGCGGCCCCGAGGAGGAGGCGCCCGCCTCCGAAGCCGGGCAGGAGACGGCGGAGGGCTTCCCCCTCACCGTTACGCACGCCATGGGTGAGACCGAGATCCCCAGCGCTCCCGAGCGGGTGCTGCCGCTGGACTTCACCTACGTGGACGCCACCCTGGCCCTGGGCGGGAACGTGGTCGGCTTCACCCAGATCGCCGAGGGCCAGGACGCCCTTCCGGAGTACCTGCTGGAGAGCGACTGGAACGTCGGCAGCGCCGAGGGTGCCGAGTCGGTGGGCCTGCTGTGGGAGATCAGCCCGGAGCTGGTCGCGCAGACCGAGCCGGACCTGATCCTGTCGGCCGAGGTCCGCCACGGCGACGGCTACGAGCAGCTGACCGAGGTCGCCCCCACGGTGATGTCGGAGACCACCGGCGCGACCTGGAAGGAGAACCTGCTCCTGGCGGCGGAGGCGATGGGCGCGACCAAGGAGGCCGAGCGCCTCCTGACCGAGTACGAGGACCGCGCCGCCGCCATCGGCGAGGAGATCGCCGCGTCGTCGGACGGGGAGCCGCCCACGGTGTCGGTGGTGCGCTTCGCCGGTGACGCCGACGGCGTGCGCCTGTACACCCGCAACTCCTACGTCGGTGTGGTCCTGGACGACCTCGGGCTGCCCGCCAGCGAGGGGACCGACACCGGGTCCGAGGAGATCGCGACCTACCACAGCCCCGAGCGCCTGCTGGACCTGGAGGCCGACCGGATCCTGGTGGCCACCTACGACGACGGCGCCGGTGCGGTGGACGAGGACAAGGAGCGCTACACCGCGAACCCGCTGTGGGGTGAGCTGGAGGGCGAGAAGACGGACGTGGACGACGCCTACTGGATGTCGGGCGTGGGCCTGATCTCGGCGCACGCGGTGCTGGACGACGTGGCGGAGATCTTCGAGGTGGACCCGCAGCGCTAGGCGGTGTTCTCCGGACCTCCGCTTCGCCGCGGTCCGTCCGGAGAACAGCCCCTGGACGGTACCGGCCGGGGTGGAGCGTGCGGGAGGGGACGACGTTCCACCCCCTGGGGGTTGAGCCGGGCGGCCCCGAGCGAGAGAACAGAACCCTGTCATGTGTCGCGCACACAGCGTGTGCGCACCGCCACGACCACACGCACGCGGAGAAAACGTCCATGGAACCGCCCCGCTCCTTCGAGCACACCCCGGCCCTGCCCGCCGAACGGATACCCGCGCCCGTGCGCGAGGCGGCGCTGTCCCTGGCCGCCGACACCGGCGCGGGCTACGTCTACGATCCGTCGCTGGCCGCGGACCGCGCCCGGACGCTGCGCGAGGCGCTGCCCGCGTGGGCGCGGGTGTACTTCGCGGTCAAGGCCAACGGCTTCGAGCCGGTGCTCGCCCACCTGGCCGAGGCCGTGGACGGGTTCGAGGCGGCCTCGCTGCGGGAGGCCCGTGCCGCGGTGGCCGCGTTGCGCCTGCCCGGGGAGGGGAGCGGGAGCGGAAGGAGGATCGCGGTCAGCGGTCCGGGCAAGACACCCGAGATGCTGGCGGGTCTGGCCCGGCTGAGCGCCGACCTGGGCCCCGGCTCCGGCACCGGCTCCGGCACCGGCGCGGACACCCCTCCGGTTACCGGCCCCACCACCGCCCCCGGCGAACCCACCGGCCGCACCGGCTCCGTCGCCGCCGTGGTCGTCAACGCCGAGAGCGTCCTGGAGCTGCACCGGATCTCGGCCGCGGCGTGCGCGGCGGGCACGGTGCTGACGGTCGCCCTGAGGGTCAATCCCGAGCGAGTGCCGGTGAGCGGGGCGCTGGTGATGGGCGGGACCCCCGGCCCCTTCGGCGTTCCCGAACCCCTGGTCGACGAGGCCGTCCGCACGGCCCTGGCCCTCCCGGGCGTGGACCTGGCGGGCTTCCACGTGCACGCGGTCAGCGGGAACACCGACGCCGACGCCCACGCGCGGTACGTGCGCTGGTGCCTGGAGTGGTCCCGCCGGACCGCGGACGAGCACGGCGTGGACCTGCGCCTGGTGGACGTGGGCGGCGGCCTGGGGGTGCCCTTCGAGGGCGGCCCCGGCTTCGACCTGGAACGGCTGGGCTCCGCGCTGGCGGAACTGCCCGATCCGGGGGTGGAGGTCGTGTTCGAGCCGGGGCGCTGGATCGCCGCTCCGGCGGGCTGGTACGCGACCCGGGTGACCGACGTGAAGTCGGCCTACGGCGGCTGCTTCGCGGTGGTGCGCGGCGGGATCAACCACTTCCAGCTGCCCACCTCCTGGGAGATCCGGCACAACTTCGCGGTGCTGGAGGGCGGACCGTGGCCCGAGGGAACTCCGAGGCCCGGAGCGAGCGGGGAGTCGGTGACGGTGTGCGGGGAGCTGTGCACCCCGGAGGACGTGCTGGCCCGGGACGTGCGCGTGGAGTCCCTGCGGGCCGGTGACGTGCTGGTCTTCCCCAACGCGGGTGCCTACGGGCACGAGTTCGCGATGCCCGCGTTCCTGGCGCACCCGGCCGCCCCCAGGGCGACGGTGGACAGCCTGTGGGCTGGGTCACCCACCTGCACACCTTGACATGCTTAGGTAAGCCTGCCCTAATTAATGCGGCCCTGACGTGCCGCCCTCCCCGTGTCCCCCTCGACACGCCCTCCCAGCCGAAGGATCCCCTCGTGCCCGTGCCGCACGCCGCCACATGGCGCATCGACAACCTCACCGGCCCCGACGTGCTGGCCGCTCCCTCCGGCTGGGTCGGCGCCTACGAAGCGGTGTACGCCGACGCCCTGCACCTGCCCGACCACAGCCAGCCGTCCTTCGCCGAGCGCCTGGCCTTCAGCGCGGCCCGCCCGGGTTTCCGGCTCACCGCCTGCCACGTGGACGAGGAGCTGGCCGGGTTCGCCTACGGCTACACGCTGGCGCCCACCACCGGCTGGTGGAACGGGTTCGTCCCGCTGCCGGGGGTGGAGGAGGACGTCGCCGTCGAGCGTCCGGGCCGGGCCTTCGCCATGTGCGAGGCGCTGGTCCGCGCCCCCTTCCGCGGTGCCGGGCTGGTGGAGCGCGCGCTTCCGTTCCTGGTCAGCGGCCGCACGGAGGAGCGCGCCGCCGCGCTGGTGGCGGAGGACAACACCCACGCGCTGGACATCTTCCCGCGCAACGGCTGGCGGCACGTGGGCGGCCTCGCGCCGCACCCGGGCTGGCGAAGACACCACTGCCTGGTCATGCCGCTGACCGGCTGACGGCCCCGCCCCGCCGACCGGCGCCCCTGATCCGCCACGATCCCCCACGATCCGATCCGCCTCGGAACCACAGGAGCCCCACCCCCATGCCCATTACCCAGAGCGCCGACCCGGTCACCGAGGTGCCGCCTGACACCGGGACAACCCCTGTGGCCGAGGCCCTCCCCTCCACCACGACACACCCTGTACCCACAGCTCTCTCCGCCACCAAAGCGCCCGCCTCCCCCGCACCACCCCCGGCCCCCGCCAACACGGCGCCCCTGCTCTCCGGCGGTCTGGCGGGGGCTCCCGGCGGGCCCGCCACGGTCGCGTCCCTGGTCGAGACCGCCACCCGCGCCCTGGCCGAGGCTGCCGGGGAGCGCGGCGGTCCGCTCCCGGCGCGCACACCGCACCAGGTCGCCGACGCGGTCCGCGAGGCGCTCGGCGCGGCGGACGGCACCGCGCGGGACGTCCTGGTCCGCCTCACCCGGGTACTCACCGCGGGCGCCGCCGACCCCGCACACCCCCACTGCGCCGCCCACCTGCACTGCCCACCGCTGGCCGTGGCGGTGGCGGCGGACACCGTCGCCTCGGTCCTCAACCAGTCCCTGGACTCCTGGGACCAGGCCCCCGCCGCCACCTCCATGGAGACCCAGGTCGTGGCCGAACTCGCCGACCTGGTCGGCTACCGGGGCCGGGACGCGGGCGGGGTGGTCACCTCCGGCGGCACCGAGTCCAACCTCACCGCCCTGCTGCTGGCGCGCGACCACGCGCTGGGCGACGCCGGACGCCGGGGTGTGGCGCGGGCCGCGGACGGCGCGCGGCCGCGCGTCCTGTGCGGGAGGGTCGCGCACTTCTCCGTCCAGCGCTCCGCCGCCCTGCTGGGCCTGGGCGAGGACTCCGTGGTCACCGTGGACGTGGACTCCCAGCACCGGATGCGCCCGGCGGCGCTGCGCGAGACCCTGGTGCGCCTGCGCGCCGAGGACGACCTGCCGGTCGCGGTCGTGGCCACCGCCGGGACCACCGACCTGGGCGGCATCGACCCGCTGGGCGCCGTCGCGCGCGTCACCCGCGAGTTCGGCGTGTGGCTGCACGTGGACGCCGCCTACGGGGGCGGTCTGCTCTTCTCCCGGCGCCTGCGCGGGCTCCTCGCCGGGCTGGAGCGGGCCGACTCGGTCAGCCTGGACCTGCACAAGCTCGGCTGGCAGCCCGTGGCGGCCGGAATCCTGCTCACCCGCGAACGCGCCCTGTTCGCGCCGCTCTCGCGTTCGGTGGACTACCTCAACCCGACCGACGACGAGGAGGCGGGCTACCCTAGCCTGCTCGGCTACTCGCTGCGCACCACCCGCCGGGCCGACGTGTTCAAGATCGCCGTCACCCTGCGCGCCCTCGGCGTGGACGGTCTGGGCCGCCTGGTCGACGCCTGCCGCGACCTGACCCTGCGCACCGCCTCCCACGTGCTCACCGAGCCGCGCCTGGTCCTGGCCGCCTCACCCTCGCTGACCACCGTCGTGTTCCGCTACGACGCCGGGGCGCACAGCGACACCGTCAACGCCCGGCTGCGCCGCCGCCTGCTGGAGGAGGGCCGGGCGGTGGTCGGGCGCACCCGGATCGACGGCCGCGTGTGGCTCAAGCTCACCCTGCTCAACCCCGACACCACCCCCGACGACACCGCGGCCCTGCTCGCCGAGGTCGTCGCCGCGGGCGACACCGAGGCCGCGGCCCTGAAGGAGTCCCGTTGACCAGCCCCGACCGGATCCACGACCTGGTGGGCGTGGGCCTGGGCCCGTTCAACCTGGCCCTGGCCGCGCTGGCCGACGGCGTCCCCGGGCTCAGCGCCCGCTTCCTGGAGTCGCGCCCCTCCTTCTCCTGGCACCCGGGCCTGCTGCTGGAGGGCGCCCGCCTCCAGGTGCCCTTCCTGGCCGACCTGGTCAGCCTGGTCGACCCCACCAGCCGCTGGTCGTTCCTGTCCTACCTGCGCGAGCACGACCGCCTGTTCCCGTTCTACTTCTCCGAGCACTTCCACGTGCCCCGCCGCGAGTACGACGACTACTGCCGCTGGGTCGCCCACCGGCTGGACTCGTGCCGCTTCGACGCCCGCGCCACGGCGGTGCACCACGACGACGGCGTGTTCACCGTGGAGTACACCGGCGCCGCGGGCTCCCGCGCCGCCGTGCGCGGCCGGGCCCTGGTGCTGGGCATCGGCACCGAGCCGGTGCTGCCCGAGGCCCTGGCCGCGCTGGAGGGCGAGCGCGTCCTGCACGCCGCCGACTACCTGGACCGCGCCCCCGGCCTGGCCGGGCTGCGCGACGTGACCGTGCTCGGCTCGGGCCAGTCCGGCGCCGAGGTGTTCCTGGACCTGCTGCGCTCCCCCCAACACCGCGACACCGAGGTGCGCTGGCTGACCCGCTCCCCCGCGTTCGCCCCGATGGAGTACTCCAAGCTGGGCCTGGAGCACTTCACCCCGGACTACACCCGCTACTTCCACGCCCTGCCCCAGGACGTGAAGGACCGCGTGGTGCCCGCGCAGTGGCAGCTGTACAAGGGCATCAGCGCCGACACCATGGCCGAGATCCACGACGTGCTCTACGAACGCGGCATCGCCGGAGCGCCGGTGGGCGCCTCGCTGCGGGCGCACTGCGAACTGCTGGGGGCCAGGGCCGAGGGGGACGGGTTCGCGCTGCTCCTCCGCCACCGCGAACAGGGCCGGGAGTTCACCGTGCGCACCGAGGCGGTCGTCGCCGCCTCCGGCTACGCCCAGCGCTCCCCCGACTTCCTGGCGCCGGTGGCCAAACTGCTGCACACCGACGACCGGGGGCGGCCGGTGATCGGCGCGGACCTGCGCCTGGCCGCCGACCCGGAGCTGACCGCGCCCGTCCACGTGCAGAACGCCGAACTGCACACGCACGGGGTCGGCTCCCCCGACCTGGGCCTGGGCGCCTGGCGGGCGGCCACCATCCTCAACAGCATCACCGGACGCACCGTGCACCGGCTCCCCGCGCGGACGGCGTTCACGTCCTTCGGGGCGCCGTCCGGGGAGACGGGGTGAGGAACTCGGGCACCGGGAGCCCACACCCGCCCCACGGACCACGACCGCGCACCGGACAGAGGACAGAGGACGCACAGCATGCCTGAGACCGCGCACGACCAGCCCACCGCCCACGATCAGCACACCGGGCCCAGCGTTCACACCGCAGCACACGGCCAGCACACCAAAACCACGCCCCACACGGGACGCACCGAGCACACCGCCCACGACGACCCCCGCGCCACCACCACCGACCCCGATGTCTGGCGGCGGGCGGGACGTCGCCTGCTCGCCCACATGGTCGGCGAGATGGCCTACGAGGAGATGGTCGTCCCCCGCTCCGGTCCCGGCGGCTCCTGGACCCTGGACGCGGACGGCGGGGTGTCCTACGCCTTCACCGCCCGCCGGGGCGGGTTCGGCTCCTGGCACGTGGACCCCGACTCCCTCACCCGCACCGCCGACCGGGTCCGCGAGCCCGCCTGGGACCCCACCCTGTTCGTGACCGACGCCCAGAGGACCGTCGGCCTGCCCGGCGACTCGCTGGCCGAGGTCGTCCGCGACCTGCTGGCCACACACGCCGCCGACGCCCGCCTGACGGCCGCCGCCCCGGACGCCTCCACCCTGGCCGACCTGCCCTACGAGGACCTGGAGGGCTACCAGACCGGCCACCCCTGCATCTTCGTCAACAAGGGGCGCCTGGGCTTCTCCGCCGCCGACGCCGCCCGCTACACCCCCGAGGCGCGCGGCGCGTTCCCGCTGGTGTGGATCGCCGTCCACCCCGACCTGGGCCGCTTCCAGTCCATGGCCGGAACCGAACGCGAGGACCTGCTGGCCGGGGAGCTCGACGCCGACCAGCGCGCGGACTTCGCCGGGCGGATCCGCGAGCGCGGCGGCGACCCCGACACCTACCTGTGGCTGCCGGTGCACCCCTTCCAGTGGGACGAGGTCGTCGCCCCGCTGTTCGCCTCCGAGATCGCTCTGGGGCGGGTGGTGCGCCTGGGACTCAGCCGCGACCGCTACCGGCCCTTCCAGTCCATCCGCACCCTGATGAACCTGGACCGACCAGGCAGGCTCAACGTCAAGGTGCCCCTGATGATCCGCAACACCCTGGTGTGGCGGGGGCTGTCGGGCACCCAGACCGGGTGTGCCCCGCACACCAGCGCCTGGCTGCGCGACCTGGCCGAACGCGACCCCTTCCTCGCCGGAACGGGGGTGGTGATGCTCGCCGAGCGGGCCTCGGCCACCGTCCCGCACCCCGTGTTCGACCGGATGCCGCAGGCCCCCTACCGTTACCACGAGCTGCTGGGCGCCATCTGGCGCGAGCCGATCCACCACCACCTGGCCCCGGGCGAGCGCGCCCGCACCATGGCCTGCCTGCTGCTGGAGGGCGCGGACGGGCGCGCGCTGATCACCGAACTGGTGGAGCGCTCGGGGCTGGAGGCGCAGGAGTGGCTGCGGTGCTTCGTGGGGGCGCTGTTCCCGCCGGTGCTGCACTACCTGTACCGGTACGGGGCCTCCTTCACCCCGCACGGGGAGAACGTCGTGCTCGTCCTCGACGGGGACGAGCGGCCCGTGCGCATCGCGCTGAAGGACTTCGGCTCGGACGTGGAGCTGCTGCCCTTCGACCTGCCCGAGTACGCCGAGCTCCCCGACCACGTGCGCGGCGCGCTGCACCGCTGGCGGCCCGAGGAGCTGGCGCACTCGGTGCTCTCCGCGATCTGCGCCGGGCACCTGCGCTTCCTCGCCGACATCGTCGAAGGCCAGCTCGGCGTGCCCGGCGAACGGCTGTGGGCGCTGGTCCGCGAGCAGGTGCTGGCCTACCACGCGCGCTTCCCCGAGCTGGCCGAGCGCTTCGCCTGGTTCGACCTGCTCGCCCCGAAGGTGGGCAGGGTCGCCCTCAACCGCGAGCAGCTCATGGGCGGCGGGTTCCACGAACGCGCCGAACGCGACGCCGAGTTCGACGTCATGCACGGTCTGGTGGACAACCCGCTGGCGGCCCCGGAGGCGCAGAGGTGAGCCCCGCACGACCGGACGCGCCCACGACGCACACGATCCCGGAGGATCACATGCACGCCTCCCCCGCCTCACCGAGCCCGGCGGCCTCCTCCGCCCCGGCGGCACCAACGCCGGACGCGACCACCGAACCGGATACCGATCGCCATGCGGACACCGGCCACCAGACGGGGACCGGTCACGGGGCGAAAGCCGGTCATGGGGCGGGCGTCGCCGCGCCCCCTCCTCCCCCTCCCCTTCCGGTGCCCTCCGAGCTGACCCCCGAGCGCTGGCGCCGGGCGTGCGACCGCCTCGCGGCCAAGATGCTCGCCGAACTGTGCTTCGAGTACGCCCTGCGCCCCGAGCCGGAGGGCCCCGGGACTGAGGGCTCCGAACCGGAGGCCCCCGGCCGCGCCGCCGATCCCCGCGGGTACGGCCGCTGGCGCGCCCGCGTCCACCCCGGCGCCGCCTACGTGTTCGAGGGGCGGCGCACCACCATGGACGGCTGGCGGGTCGTCCCCGGCACCGCTCTGCGCCGGGCCGCAGACGGCACCACCGCGCCCGCCTCGCCCTTCGCGCTGCTGCGCGACCTGGGCGCGGCGGGGATCGTGGACCCGGCCGTGGAGGCCTTCACCGTCGGGGAGCTGACCGCCACCCTGAGCGGCGACGCCCGCCTGGCCGAGTCCGGCGCCACCAGCGCCGACCTGGCCGACCTGCCCCACGCCGAGCTGGAGGGCCACCAGGGCGGCCACCCGTGGATCTTCGCCAACAAGGGCCGCGTGGGCTTCTCCGCCCGCGACCGCGCCCAGTACCCGCCCGAGGCCCTGCGGCGCCTGCGCCTGCCCTGGATCGCGGTGCACCGGTCGCTGGCCGAGCACCACGGCGTCCCCGGCCTGGACCAGACGGAACTGCGCGCCCGCGAGCTGGACGCGCACACGGACGCGCTGTTCGCCGCGCGGTTGGAGGAGGCCGCGGCGCGCACCGGCGCGGCGGCCGGGGAGTTCGTGTGGCTGCCGGTCCACCCCTGGCAGTGGGACGAGGTGGTGGCGCCCCTGTTCGCCGCCGAACTCGCCGAGGGGCGCGTCGTGCCGCTGGGCGAGGCCGGGGACGACTACCTGCCCCAGCAGTCCATCCGCACCTTCACCAACCTCACCCGCCCCGACCGCCTCAACGTCAAGCTCTCGCTGGCCATCCTCAACACGATGGTCTACCGGGGCATCCCCACCGAGCTGTGCCGGGCCGCACCCGCCAGCACCCGCTGGGTGCACGCCCTGCACGCGCGCGACGCGTTCCTGTCGCGGCGCTGCCGGGTGGTCCTGCCCGGCGAGGTCGCCGCGGTGGCGGTGCGCCACCCCGTGCTGGAGGACATCCCCGACGCCCCCTACCGGCACCGGCAGCTGCTGGGCGCCCTGTGGCGCGAGCCGGTCACCGAACAGCTGGACCCCGGCGAGCGCGCCCGCACCCTGGCCGCGCTGCTGCACGTGGACGGCCGGGGCAGGGCCTTCGCCGCCGAGCTCGTGGAGCGCTCCGGTCTGGACGCCGAGGCGTGGCTGCGCGCCCTGTTCGCCGCCGTCCTGCCGCCGGTGCTGCACCTGCTCTACCGGTACGGGCTGGCCTTCAACCCGCACGGGGAGAACGCGATCGTGGTCTACGACGGGCGCGAGCGTCCGACGCGGCTGGCGGTCAAGGACTTCGTGGACGACATGAAACTGCTGGACACCGACCTGCCCGAGTACGCCGACCTGCCCGCCGAGGCGCTGGGCGTGCTGATGCGCTTCGACGCCGCCGAGCTGACCTCCTCCGTGGCCAAGTCCCTGTTCGTGGGGCACTTCCGCTACCTGGCGCCGCTGGCCCAGGAGCAGCTGGGCGTGCCCGAGGAGCGCTTCTGGGAGCTGGTGCGCGCCGAGGTCCTGCGCTACCAGGAGGAGTTCCCCGAGCTGGCCGACCGCTTCGCCATGTTCGACCTGCTCGGCCCGGTCTTCGAGCGGGTGTGCCTGAACCGGGAGCGGCTGCTGGGCGGCGGGTACCACGACCGCGCCGAGCGCGACGCCGAATTCCACCTGGACGCCCCGCCCGTCCCCAACCCGCTGCACCGGGAGGCCCCGTGACCACCGTGCCCGACCACGGGCCCGCACGAGCGGTGACCGCGAGCCGTCCCGGACCCGCCCGACCGGCGCGACCAGCGCGACCGGCACCGTCGGCGTGCGAGGGCGGGGCCGCGTGAGCACGTTCCCCGGCGACGGCCTGCCGCCCCTGCGCGAGACCCTGCCGCCCGCCCCGCCACCGCCGCCCTTCCCCGTCCCGCTGGAGCGGCTGCGCGCCGACGCGGCGGCCGGGGCGATCACCGACGTCATCGTGGCCCTGCCCGACCTCCAGGGCCGGGTGCAGGGCAGCCGGGTCAACCCGCACGACTTCGCCACCCGGGTGCTCTCACAGGGGTTCGACGCCTGCCTGTACCTGCTGGCCACCGACGTGGAGATGGAGTCGAGGCCCGGCTACGCCACCGACCCCTGGGGCGGGGGGCTGGGCGACTTCGCGATCGCGCCCGACCCCGCGACCCTGCGCTACCTGCCCTGGGACCCGGGCACCGCGCTGGTGCTGGGCGACGCCCGCGACGCCGAGGGCCGCCCGGTGCCGGTCGCGCCCCGCCAGGTGCTGCGCGCCCAGCTGGACCGGCTGGCCGAGCGCGGCTGGCACGCCCTGACCGGGACCGAGCTGGAGTTCCTGGTCTTCCGGGACTCCTACCAGGAGGCGTTCGAGGCCGACTACCGGAACCTGACCACGGCCACCCGGTTCAACTCCGACTACGCGGTGCCGGAGATGGCCGAGATCGACCCGCTCATGCGCCGCGTCCGCACCGCGATGGAGCGCACGGGCATGACCGTGGAGTCGGCGCGCGGGGAGTGTCATCCGGGCCAGTACGAGATCGTGTTCCGCTACGACGACGCCCTGCGCACCTGCGACAACCACGTGGTGTACAAGGCGGGCGCCCGCGCGCTGGCCGCCCAGGCCGGGGTGGCGCTGACCTTCATGGCCAAGTTCGACGGGGGCGAGGGCAACTCCTGCCACGTGCACCTGTCGCTGCGCGACGAGGCCGGGGCGCCGGTGTTCGCCGGTGACGGCTCGGGCCGCTACGGGATGTCCAAGCACATGGAGCACTTCGTGGCCGGGCAGCTGGCGTGCATGCGCGACTTCGCGCTGCTGTCCGCGCCCAACGTCAACTCCTTCAAGCGCCTCTCACCGCTGGCCTACGCGCCCAGCACCGTCTCGTGGGGGCTGGACAACCGGACCTGCCCGGTGCGGGTGGTGGGGTCTGGCGAGTCGGCGCGCATCGAGTTCCGGGTGCCGGGCGGGGACGCCAACCCCTACCTGGCGGTGGCCGGGATCGTCGCGGCGGGCCTGTACGGGATCGACCGGGCGCTGCCGCTGCCCGACCCGACGCCGGGCGACGCCTCGGCCGCGGACCTGCCCCGCCTGCCCGCCTCCCTGGAGGAGGCGGTGCTGGCCTGGGAGTCCAGCGACCCCGCCCGCGCCTGCTTCGGCCCGGACGTGGTGCGCCACTACGCGGCGGCGGGCCGCGCGGAGCTGGCGGCGTTCTCGGCGTCGGTCACCGACTTCGAGCGCAGGCGCCACTTCGAGCGGGGGTGAGGCGGGACCGTGCCCCCTCCGGGCCCTGCCCGGCGGGGCGCGGAGTCCCGCGCAAGGCCCGCGCTCAGAGCGCCTCGTCCACCGCGGCGTCCACCGCGGCCTGGATCCGGCGGCGCAGCGCGGCGCTGCCCGCGCGGTGCGTGCACACCTCGATCAGGCGCGGCCCCTCGCCCAGCAGCGCCTTGGGCAGGTCGGTCGCCCACTCCAGGCGGGTGTAGGGCACGTCGGACACCGCCGCCACCCGCTCCATCGACACCCCGTGCGGGGTGCCGAACACCCGCTCGAAGTCGGGGTGCCCGGCCTGCTCCAGGCCGGAGAAGATCCCGCCGCCGTCGTTGTTGACCACCACGATCGCCAGGTCCGGGCGCGGTTCCCCGGGGCCGATCAGCAGTCCGTTCTGGTCGTGCAGCATCGCCAGGTCGCCCAGCAGCGCGTAGGCGTGGCCCCCGCCCCCGGCCTGGTGGGCCAGCGCCGCGCCGATCGCCGTGGAGACCGTCCCGTCGATCCCGCTCACGCCCCGGTTGCCCACCAGGCGCACGCCGCAGCGCGCCCGCATGGTGGCGTCCAGGTCGCGAATGGGCATGCTCGAACCGGCGAACAGCAGCGAACCGGCGGACATGTGCGCGACCAGGTCGCGGGCCAGCCGCGGCTCGCTGAGCACCTCGTCCTCGTCCAGCACCGCGTCCAGGGCGGCGCGGGCCACCGACTCCGCGTCCGACCAGGTCCGCGACCACTCGGTGCGCCGCGGGGCGCCCGGGTCCAGACCGGCGGGCGGCGCGACCGCGGCCACCACGTCGGTGGCGGTGCGCACCGGGTCGGAGAAGGCGTTGAGCGCGCTCGCCGACGGGTCGCCCAGCGCACCAGCGCTGACCACCACGTGCCGCTCGGCCCGGCGCAGGTAGGCCAGGATCTGCCGGGACAGGTTGGGGCGGCCCACGCTCACCACCAGTTCCGGAGCCTGCCACGCGGCCAGGCGCGGCGAGGCCAGTAACTGCCGGTAGGTGGACAGCGCGCCCGCCCGGCGGGCGTTGGAGGTCGGCTCGGCCAGCAGCGGCCACCCGGTCAGCTCGGCCAGCGCCAGGAACGGCACCGGGTCGTAGTCCCCGTCGCCGCACACGATCACACCGCGCTCGACGTCGGGCAGCGTGAACGGCGCGGGCTCGGTCAACGGTCCCGGGCGACCGATCCACGCCCGGCCGCCGTCGCGCCCCTCCAGGGGCTCGGGCCACGAACCCGTGTCGGCGTCGGGGGTCAGCGGGTCGCGGAAGGCCACGTTGAGGTGGACCGGGCCGGGGCGTCCGCCCAGCGCCGAGCCCCACGCGCGGCAGGCCAGCGACCGCCAGTAGGCGACCATGCCCGGCACCGGGTCGGGGGTGCCGACCTCGGCGAACAGGCGGACCGCGCCGCCGTACAGGCCGATCTGGTCCACCGTCTGGTTGGCGCCGGTCCCGCGCAGCTCCGGGGGCCGGTCGGCGGTGAGCACCATCAGTGGCACCCCGCTCTCGTCGGCCTCCATCACCGCCGGGTGGAAGTTGGCCGCGGCCGTACCGGAGGTGCACACCACCGCGACCGGACGGCGCGAGACGCGGGCCAGGCCGAGGGCGAGGAAGGAGGCCGAGCGCTCGTCGACGCGCACGTGCACCCTGATTCCGGGGTGGGCGACCAGGGCCAGGGCGAGCGGCGTCGAGCGCGACCCCGGCGCGACGACGGCCTCGGCTAGGCCGCAGCGGGCCAGCTCGTCGACCAGGACACGCGCCAGGGCGGTGGACGGATTCATCAATTCTCTCGATCGTCTCAAGGTGTACCCAGTATCACCATGTGGACCCGGCCCCTACAGTCAACCCCCACCCAGGACCCGCGGAGGACGAACACGGCTGTTACACCTCACACACGCCGACCGGGCATCCGGTCCGCCGTCACCGTGTGCCCCGGGCGTAACGCCAACGCCGACCACCGCGCGGTTATCCGGCGCCGGGGACCTCGTCGGCGGCGGAGCGCGCGGCCTCGGCGCGGGCCCGCCAGGCGGTGGGGTCGACCTCCACCGCGCGCAGGCTCTCCTCGTCCACCGCCACCGGGCGCACGGGCAGGAACCCGTTCTCGGGCAGCAGGGGGTCGGCGGTGACGTCGGCGGTCAGCATCTGCATGGTGGCCAGGCCGCACGCGTGGGGCAGCTCCGGCAGCGCGGCGGCCAGGGCCACCCCGGCCGCCAGACCCACGGAGGTCTCCACGGCACTGGAGACCACCACCGGCAGTCCGCACGCCTCGGCCACGCGCAGCGCGGCGCGCACCCCTCCCAGCGGCTGGACCTTGAGGACCACGATGTCGGCGGCGCCGGCGGCGCGCACCCGCAGCGGGTCCTCGGCCCTGCGGACGGACTCGTCGGCGGCCACGGGGACCGACACCCGGCGGCGCACGGCGGCCAGCTCGTCCAGGGTGGCGCACGGCTGCTCGACGTACTCCAGGCCGAAGCGGTCCAGTTCGCGCACCATCCGCACGGCGGTGTCGACGTCCCAGGCGCCGTTGGCGTCCACCCGCACCCGCCCCGAGGGGCCCAGGGCGTCGCGGACCGCCTCGACGCGGGCCAGGTCCTCGGACGGGTCCTGCCCGCGTTCGGCCACCTTGACCTTGGCGGTGGCGCAACCGCCCGCGGCGACGATCGCGTGGGCCCGCCCGGGGTCCACGGCGGGCACGGTCACGTTGACCGGCACCCGGTCGCGGACCGGCGCGGGCCAGCCGCGGTGGGCGGCCTCCTCACAGGCCGCCCACCAGCGGGCGCACTCGCGCGGGCCGTACTCGGCGAAGGGGGAGAACTCCCCCCACCCGGCGGGCCCGCGCACGAGCATGCCCTCGCGGACGGTGATGCCGCGGAAGCGGTTGCGCAGGCCGACCGCGAAGGCGCGTCCCCCGGCGGGCGTGCCCGCCGGGTCGGGCTCGGCAGCGGTCACGGACGGCGCGGGAACTTGTCGAACTCCGGGCGGCGCTTCTCCTTGAACGCGTCGCGGCCCTCCTGGGCCTCCTCGCTCATGTAGTAGAGCATCGTGGCGTCACCGGCGAACTGCTGCATCCCGGCCGCGCCGTCGCTGACGGCGTTGATGGCGCCCTTGACCATGCGCAGCGCCAGCGGGGACTTGTCCAGCATCTCGCGCGCCCAGGCCACGGTCTCCTTCTCCAGGTCCTCCAGCGGCACGACCGTGTTGACCAGGCCCATGTCCAGGGCCTCCTGCGCGCTGTACTGGCGGCACAGGTACCAGATCTCGCGGGCCTTCTTCAGGCCGACGGTCTGGGCGAGCAGCCAGGAGCCGTAGCCGCCGTCGAAGGAGCCGACCTTGGGTCCGGTCTGGCCGAACTTGGCGTTGTCCGCGGCGATGGTCAGGTCGCAGCACACGTGCAGGACGTGGCCGCCGCCGACGCACCAGCCGGCGACCATGGCGATGACGGGCTTGGGCGTGCGGCGGATCTGCACCTGGAGGTCGAGCACGTTGAGGCGGCCGATGCCCTGTTTGGCCACGGCGTCGTCGCCCATGTAGCCGTCCTCGCCGCGGATCTTCTGGTCACCGCCGGAGCAGAACGCCTGGTCGCCCGCGCCCGTGAGGACGATCACGCCGACCGAGGAGTCGTCGCGGGCGAGGTTGAAGGCCTCCTGGAGCTCGAACAGCGTCTGGGGCCGGAAGGCGTTGTGCCGCTCGGGGCGGTTGATCGTGATCTTGGCGATGCCCTCCGCGGTCTCGTAGATGATGTCGGAATACTCGCCCGACCGCTGCCAGTCGATCACGCTGCTCACGGCTACTGCTTCTCCTCAACGGGGACACTGTGGACGGCGCGGACGTGTCACCACGTCCACGCGACAACCCTACGCATTGTGCCAGGCGGGCGGTGACGCGCGGGCAGGGCGGTACTCCTTGGGGCCGTGTCCCCCGCTGCCCGGCACCGGGTCCCACCCCCGGGGTCGGGTGCGCGCGGCACGGGCGTACCCTTGCGGTCGTGGCACGCGAGAGACAGGTCGAGGCAAGCAGCACACACCCCCGTGACCAGGGGGGACGCCCCCTCCAGGCGGTGCGCGGACTGGCACCCGGGCACCTGGGCGACCTGTTGGCCCGGGCCCTGGACGGGCACGGTCCCGCCCTGCTGCCGATCCCCGACGGGACCCCCGACGCACGCGTGGACGAGCTCCTGGCCGCCATGCGCCCGGCCTCCCTGCGCACCCCGGACGGGGTCGCCGCGCTGGACGGCGCCGCCCCGGCTGGCGGGGACACCGCCCTGGTCATCACCACCTCGGGTTCCACCGGCACGCCCAAGGGCGTGGAGCTGTCCGCGGCCGCGCTGCGCTCCTCCGCGCGGGCCTCGGTGGCGCGGATCGGCGCCGTCCCCGGCGACGCGTGGCTGTGCGTGCTGCCCGCCGGGCACATCTCCGGCATCCAGGTGATGACGCGCGCCCTGGCCACGGGCACCCGGGCGGAGCACACGGCTTTTTCCGCGGGGGCGGTGGCGGATCTGGCGCGCGGGTCGCGCCCGCACGTGTCCCTGGTGCCCACCCAGCTGCGGCGCCTGCTGGCCGCCGGGACCGACCTGTCGGTGTTCGGGACCATCCTGCTCGGCGGCGCCGCCGCCGACCCCGCCCTGCTGCGGGAGGCCCGCGCCGCCGGGGGCCGGGTGATCACCACGTACGGCATGAGCGAGACCTGCGGCGGGTGCGTCTACGACGGCGTTCCGCTGGACGGGGTGCGGGTGCGCGTGGACTCCCCCTCGCCCGGCGGGGCCGGGCGGATCCTGCTGTCGGGGCCGGTGCTGCTGAGCGGCTACCGCCTGGCGCCCGGGGTGCGGGCCGACCCGGGCGCGCTGGTCACCGACGGTGACGGGACGCGGTGGCTGCGCACCAACGACCTGGGCCGCCTGGACGGGGACGGGCGCCTGAGCGTGCTCGGACGCGTGGACGAGGTGGTCAACACCGGCGGCCACAAGGTGGTGCCGGGGCAGGTCAACGCCCGGCTGCTGGAGCACCCCGCGGTGGCCGACTCGGTGGTGGTGGGCCGCCCCGACCCCGAGTGGGGCGAGCGGGTGAGCGCCGTCGTGGTGCCCGCCGACCCCGACGCGCCGCCGTCGCTGGAGCAGCTGCGCTCGTGGGTGCGCGAGCGCCTGCCCGCCTACGCGGCGCCCCGTGAGCTGGAGGTGAGGGAGTTCCTGCCGATGCTGGCCTCGGGCAAGCCCGACCTGGTGGCCCTGCGCGGCCCGCGCGCCTGAGGGGAGGGGCACGGGCGTGGGGCGAGCGCCCGCCATGCGGTCGCGCGGTCCGGGCGCGTGTACCGGTACGCCTTCCACCCGTGGGACCCTGGGGCGCGTCGGGTACCGCGTCCCACCACGCCGGTGCCCGCCGAACAGCAGTGACGGCCCGGGGACGGGTGGTCCGGCCGCCCCGCGCGGAACGGCCGGTCACGGACGTGTCGGACAAAAGGCGGGGAACTTCCCCACGACCTCCGACGTCTACCTGAGTAATCCGGTCCCTCGGCCCCTCTCCCAAGGAGGTCCGCAGTTGGTGACAGCCCTCGGTCCACACGTTCGTGCCCCTGCGCGCTCCCCCCAACCGGCCCCCCTTCCCCACCCGCAACGGTTCCGGGCATGTTCCTTTACCCGCTCCCTACAGCGTTTGGCCACTTCCGCCGCAGTGATCTACGCCACTTCGGCTGATATCCAATCGAGACAGGGAACATTTGACTCCCCAACACGTTGGACATATTGGCGCGTCCAGCCGGCGGGAACCGTCCGCCGCGTGCCACACGTCTTGGAAGGGAGGGAGGTGCCCCGATGACGAGCACTGCCCCAGCCGCTCCGGCACCCACCGCCGGAGTCCCCGCTGACACCGCTCGCAGCGACGACGCGTCCGCCGACGCGGTCCTGACCGACCTGCTCGACCGCGGACGCGCCCAGGGACACCTGTCCCTCTCCGAACTGCGTGCCGCTTTCACCGCGGCCGCCGTCTCCACTGGCGACGGCCGATCCATCCTGCGTGAACTCACCGAGAACGGGGTCAGGCTCGCCAAGGGGGGCGACGACTCCGCACCGGTGGCCGATCCCGACGCCGAGGACGACGTGCTGGAAGACACTCTCATCGCCACGGTGCCCGACACCGACGAGGCACACAAGGCCGAAGGCAAGGCCGCGCCGCGCAAGGGCCCCTCCCCCCGGAGGAAGACCCGCTCCACACGGCGCGTCAAGAAGGCCGAGCCCGCCCAGACCACCACCGATCCGGACACCGGTGAGGCCGACCTCGACGACCAGTCCCCCGCCATGGGCGACTCGGTCCACACCTACCTCAAGGCCATCGGCCGACGCCAGCTCCTCACCGCGGAGCAGGAGGTCGACCTGGCCAAGCGGGTCGAGGCCGGACTCTACGCCGAGTACCGGCTCGGCCTGCACGGCGAGGTGGACGGCTCCGCCCCGCTGGCCGAGGTCGAGGTCGACGAGCTGGAGTGGGTGGCCGAGGACGGCCGCAAGGCCAAGTCCCACATGCTGGAGGCCAACCTGCGCCTGGTGGTGTCGGTGGCCAAGAAGTACAGCGACCGGGGGATGTCGCTGCTCGACGTGGTCCAGGAGGGCAACCTCGGCCTGATCCGCGCCGTGGAGAAGTTCGACTACACCAAGGGCTTCAAGTTCTCCACCTACGCCATGTGGTGGATCCGCCAGGCCATCCAGCGCGGCTTCGCCGACTCCGCGCGCACCATCCGCCTGCCCGTGCACGTCCTGGAGCTGCTGAGCAAGGTCAGCCGCCTGGAGCGCGACATGCACCAGATGCTGGGCCGCGAGCCCACGCCGGAGGAGCTGGGCCTGGAGCTGGACAAGACCCCGGCCCAGATCGAGGAGCTGCTGCGGGTCACCCGCCAGCCCATCAGCCTGGACTCCACCATCGGTGAGGACGGCGAGACCCGCATCGGCGACCTGATCGAGGACGTGGACGCCTCGGAGGCCTCCGAGGTGGTGGACCGCCAGCTCATGGCCGACCAGCTGCGCAACGCCCTGTCGGACCTGGAGCCGCGCGAGGCCACCATCATGTCCCTGCGCTTCGGCCTCATGGACGGCCGCCCGCGCACCCTGGACGAGATCGGCAAGCACCTGGGGCTGACCCGCGAGCGCATCCGTCAGCTGGAGAAGCAGTCGCTGTCCAAGCTGCGCCACCCCAGCCGCGCCCAGCAGCTGCTGGACTTCGCCAGCTAGACCGGACCGGCTCGACAGGCGACACGGGGCCGCTCTCCCACGGGAGGCGGCCCCGAGCCGTGTCCGAAACCCTCAGGGCGAACCCTGGTTCGTCCCCGGTATCGCGTCCACGGCGGTCCACCGCGGACGGACCGGTGCGACGATGGTGGCCATGACCGACCAACCCCAGCGCCACAGCGACGAGATCTCCGCCGCGCTGCGCGCCAGCCGCGAACTCGGCCCCGAGTACGACGAGGCCGTGGCGTCCTCACTGGTCGAACGCATCGACGGCACCGTCGAGGCGCGCGTGCGCCACCACATGGCCGCGCAGGCGCGCACGGAGTCGGCCAAGGTGGGCATGCCCTCCAACACCGTGCGCTTCGTGCTCTCCCTGGTGTGTCTGGGCGTGAGCATCCCGATCTCCATCATCACCACGGCCCTGGGCAGCCCGGCGGCACTGCCGCTGGTCTGGCTCGGGCTGATCCTGTTCTACGTCGTCTCGGTCGTGGGCCTGCGCCGCTGACCGGGCGCCGGACGTGACCCGCAACATATCGATTCCGCCACGGATCGTCCCCGTCGCTTACCTGCCCGTATTCACCCTTGTGTCCGAAGGCCTACAGTCGTGCCCACCACGGACCACACCGGTCCCACCAGGGGAAGGACACGATGGCAGCCATCGAACAACGCAGGGCGACGTGGAAGCAGATCGGTCCGGGCATCGTCGTCGCGGCCACCGGCGTGGGCGCGGGCGACATGGTCGCCACGCTCATCGCGGGCAACCAGTTCGGCTACGCCCTGCTGTGGGCCACCATCGTCGGCTGCCTGGTCAAGATCTCCCTGGCCGAGGCCACCGGACGCTGGCACCTGGCAACGGGGACCACCATCTTCGCCGGATGGAGCAGCCTGGGCAGGTGGACCACCGTCTACTTCGCGCCCTACATCGTGATCTGGGGCTTCGTCTACGGCGCCAGCGCCATGTCCGCCACGGCCCTGCCCCTGGCCGCGCTGATGCCGGGCGTACCGCTGGAGGTGTGGGCGATCCTGGCCGGGATCTCCGGCCTGGTGATCGTCTGGTTCAACCGCTACGCCGTCTTCGAGAAGATCATGACGGTGCTCGTGGGCGTCATGTTCGTCACCGTGGTCGGCCTGGCCATCTACGTCGTCCCCGACATCGGCCAGACCCTCAGGGGCCTGGTCCCGATGCTCCCGGAGGGGTCGGTGTTCTACACCATGGGCCTGGTCGGCGGCGTCGGCGGCACCATCACCATGGCGGCCTACGGTTACTGGGTGAACTCCAAGGGCTGGCGCGACTCCGGCTGGATGCGGATGATGCGCCTGGACAACCGCGTCGCCTATATCACCACCGGCATCTTCGTCGTGGCGATGCTCATCGTGGGCGCCGAGCTGCTCCACGCCAGCGGCGTCGCACTGGAACAGAGCGACCAGGGCCTGCTCCAGCTGGGCGACATCCTGCGCGATCGGTTCGGCGGGTTCGTCGCGACGGCCTTCCTCGTCGGCTTCTTCGCCGCCGCCTACTCCTCCATCATCGGCGTGTGGAACGGCGTGAGCCTGCTGTTCGCCGACTTCGTCAACCACCTGCGGGGCAGGACCAACACCGACCCGGGGGAGAACCAGAAGAGCTGGGCCTTCCGCGGCTACATGCTCTGGCTGACCTTCCCGCCGATGCTGCTCCTGCTGATCGGCAGGCCCTTCCAGCTGGTCATCGCCTACGGGGTGCTGGGCGCCTTCTTCATGCCGTTCCTGGCCTTCACCCTGATGTGGCTGCTCAACTCCTCGCGCACTCCCCGCGAGTGGCGCAACGGCTGGGTCAGCAACGCGGGCCTCACCCTCGCCGGATCGCTGTTCGTGGTGCTGTGCGCCTACGAGCTCTACGGGATCGTCTCCGGGACCTGAACCGCCGGGAGGCGCGGCGGCGCGCGGGGCGGGGTCAGCCCCGCAACGCCGCGCGCAGGATCTCCACCGCCTCGTCGTGGTCCAGGCCCACCCGCGAGATCACCTCGGCGTAGGCCCGGGCGGCGGCCAGCGCCTCGGCGCGCTGGTCGTCGCCCCCCGCGGCGACGAACGTCCCCGAGCGGCCGCGCGTCTCGACCACACCGGCCTGTTCCAGCTCGCGGTAGGCGCGGGCCACGGTGTTCACCGCCACCGACAGCTGGCCCGCCAGCGCGCGCACCGTGGGCAGCCGGTAACCGACCGGGAGCTCACCGTTGGCGACCGCGATGGCCACGATCGACCTGATCTGCTCGTAGGGCGGTACCCTCGACGTCGGATCGACGCGGATGAAATCCGCCATGTGCCCCTGCGCTCCCCACCGTCGCCTGCTGCGGTGTCCGGCCGCGGACCGGACCGGACACCAAACTATCGTGCGTGTACGGCCCCGAGGCTGCGGACCGGGGCCGCCGGTGTCAGACCGCCTGGCGCGGCACCCGCTGGATCCCGTGCAGGCGGTGGGTCTCACGGGCGGTGAGCAGCCGCTCGGCGACCTGGGTGGCCTCGCGCACCTGTGGGCGGGCCAGCCGCTTGCGCCGGTGGATCCGGTCCTCGTACCCCTTGACCCCCACCAGGGTCCGCTCCCGGGCGTAGGCGGCGCGCATCGCCTCGGTCAGCGCCGTGTCCAGGTCCAGACCCCGCTGGTTCAGCTCCTCCACCGGCGCGTCCCAGGTGCGGGCCCTCTCCAGCGCCTCCTGCGCCTCGGCCACCGTGCGCAGGAGCTCGGGCAGGCGCTGCGCGCTCTCCTGGTCGGAGGCCAGGCTCTCCCGTGCCTGAACCGTGCTCTGCTTGGCAAGTCCCATGTGTGTGCTCCAGACCACGCGTACCGTCGGACGGGGCCACTCTAGAGGTGACCAACATCATCTTGCGAGCCGGGCCGCGCGTCGGTGGTGGCCGCGCGGCCCACGATCTGCCACCTTTACGGCGCACACCCCCGAAAGGACCACCATGAGCAGGAACTACGCCGGACTCAGCCGCGAGCGCATCATCCTCGAGGCGCTCCACATCATCGCTGGCCGCGGGCTCGGCGGCCTGTCCATGCGCCGCCTGGGCGACGCGCTGGAGGTGGAGGCCATGGCCATCTACCACCACTTCCCCCTGGGCAAGGAGCAGCTGTTCAACGCCATCGCCGCCTACGTCACCTCCCCCGCGGCCACCGGCACCGCCCCCCTCGACGAGGAAGAGAGCGAGGAGGCGGAGGGCACGGAGGAGCCCGCGGAGGACACCCGGCCCTGGGACGTGCGCCTCACCGAGTGGGCCGACGCCTACCGGGACCGGCTGCTGGAGTTCTCCGGGGCGCTCTCCCTGCTGGTCCACCGCGCCCCGCGGACGCCGAGCAGCGACGCCACCCGCGCCCTGATCCACGACGCCCTCACCGAGGCGGGCCTGGGCGGCGAGGACCTGGAGCGCGCCGCCGACGCCCTGCACTCCTACTGCGTGGGCGCGGTCGTGCACCAGGTCCGCCACCAGGACGAGGAGGGCGCGCCCGACGCCGCCGAGTCCCGAGCGCGCTTCCACCACGGGCTGCGCGCCCTGATGCGCGGTCTCACCTCCTGAAGCCGCGTCCGGGCGGGGCGGGGGTCCGCCCCGGCGCGGCCGCGTCCCGCCCGAACAGGACAGGGACCGCCCCCGGCGTGGCCAGCACCCGGGCCAGGCCGGGCGAAACAGGGACCTTCGTCCGGGAACCGAGCACGCTCCTCCGACGTCCTTACCAGAAGACAGCCGCCCGACCCCGCTCCCCTCTCCCGACGCGGGGCGGTACAGAAAGGTCATCCATGGTTCTCAAGCGCCTGCTCGCCGGTATCGGATTCGGCGGGGCCTCGGTGGAAACCACCCTGCACTCGTCCGTGACCACCCCGGGGGGCACCCTGCGGGGCACCGTCGTCATCGAGGGCGGCAACGTCGAGCAGCAGGTCGAGCGGCTCACCGTCGGCCTCCAGGCCCGGGTCGAGGTCGAGAGCGGTGACCACGAGGGCGTCCGCGACCTGGAGTTCCACCGCGTCCAGATCGGCGGCGGCGTGACCCTGGCCCCCGGCCAGCGCTTCGAGCTGCCCTTCGAGCTCTTCGTGCCCTGGGAGACCCCCGTCACCGTCCACCGGGGCCGCCACCTGCACCGCATGAACGTCGGTGTGAACACCCGCCTGCACGTGGCGGGCGCGGTCGACCCGGGAGACCTGGACCCGGTGGCCGTGGAGCCGCTCCCCTCGCAGCTGGCCGTACTGAACTCGCTGGCCTCCCTCGGCTTCTCCTTCAAGCAGGCCGACCTGGAGCAGGGCCGCATCCTGCGCACCCGCCAGCAGCTGCCCTTCTACCAGGAGATCGAGTTCTTCTCGCCCAGCCGCTACCGGGGCCTGAACGAGCTGGAGCTGTCCCTGGTCACCGACGAGCGCGGCATGGACGTGGTGCTGGAGCTGGACAAGAAGCCCGGCCTGCTCTTCTCCGAGAGCCGCGACACCTTCCACCGCTTCAGCGTCGACCACCACGAGGGCGCCGGGCGCGACTGGTCGGCCCACCTGCACCAGTGGATCGACTCGCTGGCGGGCAAGCGCACCATGTTCTGATCCCGGCGGGGTCCCGGGGACGGGCGTCCCCGGGGCCCGCGGCGATCCCGTCCGCCGCTCACCCGGTCCGCTGGCGCGTGCGCTGCGCGCGCAGCTCGCGCGCCTGGTCCGGGTCCAGCACGGGCGCCGCGTTGAGCAGCTGGCGGGTGTAGTCGCTGCTGGGATTCTCGTACACCGCGTCA